>CALLPK010000135.1 GCA_938015415.1 uncultured Saprospiraceae bacterium | reverse complement strand
AAAAGTAGTCATGTAGCAATTGGTTCTTTCTTGTACGCACTCGTGTTGGTATTGATCTTTGGGCGTGAGTAGGATCGTAGCGGGCTGATCGGGTCGTCGTGATTTGGAAAGTAGGAGTGATTCGTAAGAAACGGCCCAGTCCATCGTGTGTTTTTTAAAAGGGGCTTCTTTGGAAGGAATAATAATTTTATGATGACCTAGTTGTTGGCCAGCTTCCATTTTTTCTTCCATCCAGGCGAGGCGCTTGGTATATACTTTATGATTGGCATAAATCGTATTTAATCGAATGAGCAAAATGATTCCAAAAATAAAAAATAACGATTTACGTTCCCCGTAAGCAGGTATAAAATCAAACAGAAATGGAATAGTTACCACGAGACTCAGTGGTAAATAATTGGTTTCATGATAGAAACGATAAAAAGTAGTGGATGCCGACAGGTGAATAACAATGAGGTAACTAAGACTAAACGCGAGAATCAATCCTAATTTTAAAAACGGGAAAGCAATTTTTTCTTGTTTTTTAAAAATATGAAAAATATAACCGATCGCAGCGGCGATTAGCAGGATTGGGAAAAAATAATAATGGTGTATACATTCTTCGAAGAAAGTTTGGTGGGAAGGTATCTGGTGAAAATTGGGATAAAATTTTTCGTAGTTATCCCAGAATTCTACTTGCTTGCCACGGTCGTACCAGTTGGTAAAATATTTAGATTGAATGGCAACTACACTGAATGCAAAAACGAGCAAGCCAGAAATATACCTATTGCGTAGCGTCTTATTACTTAGTAAAAAAAAGATTCCCAAAAAAAGATAAAAAGCAAAGACCAGCCGGTGGGTAAAACATATTGGAATGGTCAGTAAACACAAAAGCAAGATTACGTGCAGCGGAGGGATTGGATATTTTAATAGAATGGCAAAAAATAAAAGTACAAAAGCAATCCCGAGTTTTAGCTCCGCTACAGGATAATAAAAACTTTCAAAAACCAATAAGGAAAAAAAGAAAATCATGGCCCAACCCAGCAGGTCATTCTTCAGGTAGCGGACGATGAGGTGGTAGATACCTCCGTACAATACAATAAAACTGACGGAATAAGAGAATAGTGACCATTGGAGTGGTAAGCCAAGTTTTGATAATAATAAAGGAACCGCCTGGGTGATGACACTGGTAAAACGAGCTGCGTAAATCTGAAAGTTTCCGTAATTAAGTACCTCAAAAATTTGAAAAGCAGAATCTATAAAAATCACCCGTTCTTCGTAAAACAAAATTGAAAAAATAAAGAGCACTACCCAAAATAGGTAGCCCATTATTTTTAGTCGGGAAGATTTTAATTGATAGTCCATAAAAAACAGCCATTATGAATGCGAATATAATTAATTCTTAAACAACTTTAACTTACAAAAAAGACCCGATCTCAGCAGAGACCAGGTCTTTTTTATAGTGAAAAAACAAGTTCAGAACTTATTTTGTCATTTCGATTTTATTAACAAGTAAAGCTGCTTTTAATAAAAAGTCATCTTTGTGCTCTTTGAATTCATTGTGTACCATTAATAGACGCGCCGCATCAAAAGCAGCTGAGCCAGGGTAAATTTGTCGGGCTGCGATGGGGTGGAGGCGATATTGCAGGTTGTTAGAACGCAGGAAAGACATATCCTGCTGGAAGTTAATCACCTTCGCTAATTTATTTAAGGAAAATAAATAGTTGGTTTCTTCGGTAATTTCCTTCTGAACATCATGGATACGCTGATAACGGAATTCTACCTGAGATTTTTCTACCAGAAAAATATCCCGGCGACCATCAAAAGTAATGATATCCCGCACGTTGTATTTACGCAGGTTTTTCATAAAGAATCCCTTTACGAAACGACGCGAAGGCCGCAATTTATAAAAAGCGTTGTCTAACGACTGCTCGTCCATCCGGAATTCTTCGTCATATTCTGTTTGTCGTCCCGTCTTCATGTTGATAACTTCGCGTTTTTTACCAATCGTATTCCCAAGTTCGTTAACTTCGGAAGAAACGTGAATGATGTTGACATCCGCGTTATTAGCGAAAGTCTCCAAGAAAATTTTGTTGGAATCTAGTTCAAACACTAAAAGCGATGCTTCACTAATCGCGTAGTAATTGGGATAACCACCGTATATGTTTCCGTACTTTAATTCTAAGAATGCAATGTTTCTGTCCACGGTTTTCAATTAGAGGTGAAATAAAAAAAAAGTAAATTACCAAAGGTTATAATACTTTCCAAGCTTATAGCCAATATATTGGGTATTATTCAGCAAAAATAGGCATTATACAAACAAAAATTTGCCACTATCATAAATCTTTTCGTCATTCGCAAAGATTTCTCCTCCATTTTTCATGTTTCCGATCATATCCCAGTGAATTGCTGACTGATTTTTACCGCCAGCTTGTAAGTAGGATTGACCAATCGCCATATGAATAGTTCCACCAATTTTCTCATCAAAGAGAATATTTTTGGTAAAACGGTTGATATCATAATTAGTTCCAATGGCTGCCTCCCCAAATCGACGAGTTCCATCCATTGCAAATATCCGGTTCAGGAAATCCTGACCTCGATCTGCTTCCCATTTATTTATGAGACCGTCTTTTACCCATAAGGTCACATTTTCTACCTCATGGCCCATATAAACTGCCGGATAGGAAAAATTAACCACCCCGTTAACCGAATCTTCTACGGGAGAAGTATATACTTCGCCGGAAGGCATATTGGTCTGTCCGTCCGAATTAATCCAGGTCCGTCCCTTAGTAGAGAACTCAATATCGATGCCTTCTCCCTTATAGCGCACTTTTTCGGTATTGTTGAGTA
This sequence comes from uncultured Saprospiraceae bacterium, assembly GCA_938015415.1. Classification (GTDB taxonomy): domain Bacteria; phylum Bacteroidota; class Bacteroidia; order Chitinophagales; family Saprospiraceae; genus JALZUU01. The sequence goes on along the minus strand of CALLPK010000135.1, from coordinate 2,799 downwards.
CGTCCACAATCTGCTTCTGAAATTCGCGCACTTCCAACCAGGCGGCAATCGGATCGGGGTTGTTAAGCTTACAAGCATTAAAAACAAACTGTTCGTAGGCTTCCAGAGACATTCCCGCATTCTGAGCGGATGCGATGGTTGGATATTGACAAAGGCTCCTGCGTAAATCACGGGTAGCGGTACGGGAAAAATACGTGCTGGTAGTTGCTGCGCTGGCAGCTTTGACGATCTTTACTTTTTCCGGATCCGCATCTCCACCTTCTTTTAGATTAAAAGGAGCACGAATATAAAGGTAAGCGTTAAATTCTTCCATCGCCTTTTTATAAGTCGGCGAGATATATTTTAGTTGATCTCCTTTGGCCTCTTCCATAAAAATCCGGTCCCGTCCACGAAAGGCCAAATCAACTTCTACGTTCGCACCAGCTCTAGTCGCAGCCCGGTACACCTCGCGTACAAGCGGTTCTGCGAGGGTAGTGCTCTTGAGATAAAACTGATCGCCTTCCTGAATCTCCAGACAATAATTGACCAGTAGATTGGCGTACTTAGTGAGAATAGGGTTCATACAATAAAAAACTTAAGAGATGGTACGGGAGGTGTTTATTAATGTTGTCTTTTTCATAGAATATTATTCATATCAGTATATCAATTTCAAAGTTTTTTGTTAATCAGTGATTAGTCACTTAATTCTCAAAGCAACCAAATTAGCGTGGACACAGTTGATTGAATAGTCCCTTGAAATCAGTGAGACACAATCTGTTAAACAGCTTTTATAAAAAATCTACTAATTCGCACATTAAGAAATCTGCACATCAAGAAACTACCAATGTTTCACCTGATAAGGATACCGTTCCTCGTATAATGCCCGGATTCTTTTTTCCATTTCTGTCCGGAGTTCCGGAATATTTTCTTTGGTGATGGCGGAAACAAAAATATTATCATGTTCAAAAGTATTTTTCAAACGTTGTTTCAATTCTCCCAGGAGATCTTCCTGCGTTTCGGTTTCAAGATATTCGTCGAAGTATCGTTCGCGGTATTGATCTATTTTATTAAAAACAATCAAAGTTGGTTTTTCGTAAGCTTCCAGGTCTGTCAGGGTCGCATTAACGGTACGCAGGTGATCTTCAAATTGTGGATGTGCAATATCGACTACGTGAATTAACAGATCACTTTCTTTGACTTCGTCGAGGGTAGATTTAAAACTTTCGACTAAATGATGCGGTAATTTCCGGATAAAACCAACGGTATCGGACAATAAAAAAGGCATACGCTCAAATACTACTTTACGAACCGTGGTATCCAGGGTTGCAAATAGTTTATCTTCGGCGAAGACGTCTGATTTGCTCAACAAATTCATTATAGTAGATTTTCCCGCGTTGGTATAACCGACCAGAGCCACCCGAATCATCTGATCCCGATTTTTACGGCGCGTCCAGTTTTGCTGATCTATTTTTTCGAGTTTCTTTTTTAAGAGAGAGATTTGATCCCGTACAATCCGGCGATCCGTTTCAATTTCCTTTTCCCCCGGTCCGCGCATTCCGATACCCCCACGTTGTCTTTCGAGGTGCGTCCAAAGTCCTCTTAAGCGAGGAAGCATGTATTGCAATTGTGCGAGTTCGACTTGCGTTTTTGCTTGTGCGGTTTGGGCACGATTGGCAAAAATATCGAGGATTAAGCTGGAGCGATCCACAATTTTTACTTTGAGTTCTTCTTCGAGAATTCCCGTTTGTTTGCCGGTAAGATCATCGTCAAAGATGACCAGATTTATTTTTTCGTGGTTTTCGATATACTGGGCAATTTCCTCCAGTTTACCGCTACCGATAAAGGTTTTAGGATGAGGTTGTTTGAGTTTTTGCGTAAAAACTTTTTTGGTGATGGCTCCGGCCGTCATAGCCAGAAACTCCAGTTCGGCCAGGTATTCTTTGACCATTGCTTCGGGCTGCCCTTCGCGGATAATCCCCACCAGGATGGCGGACTCTCCTTCTTTTTTTAGCCCTTTTCTGTCTTTCTCACCGAGATTCCATTCTGCCATAAAATATAATGTTGTGCGTTTTGTTTTGAAATATAGAACTGTCGATATTCTTTAATACATAGATACGACTTTTTAAGTAAACCAAAGAAAATGAGGTAGAGTTCGATTTTTTATAAAAAATAAAAAATAAAATGGTTAACTTTCTGATATGAAATATCGAGACATCTTTATTTTACTTTTGGGGTTTCTTTTTTATTGGTGTCTACGTCCGGCGGAGGTGATTACGGGGCACTGGCATTTGACGCGGATTGATGAGCATGGGGGGAATAGTACTTTTGATACTTATTATACGCTTGATATTGAAAAAGATTCGGCTGTAATCTTAGGAAAATACTTAGGAAGATACGGAGGTATAAATGGCAAAATGTTCGATGATGGTTATCTCCGGATTGGCCCATCATGTTTTGGATTTTCGGGTGAATATAAGTTCAAAAACGGGGTACTGTATCTTTATGAAAAAAGATATGGTGAAGAAGATGCTGTTTGGATAGGCGAAAAAATGAATTCTGATTTTTGTAATAAACAAAAAGCATTCTTTTTTCATGAAAAAATAATGATAGACTTGCCGATATCTAGAGAAGGTACTGTAAGGAAGAATCGGAATTTAGAAACTCCAATATTTTATGGTATCTAGGTTGATTGCATCAAAATACGAAGAAAGTTAAAAAGCGATTAGTTTTGCTAGATGAAACTAAAAGAAATATTCAAAGAAGTACCAGATTTTCGAGTAAAAGGTAGAACGGATCACATTTTAAGTGAAATATTAGTAA
>CALLPK010000134.1 GCA_938015415.1 uncultured Saprospiraceae bacterium | reverse complement strand
CTTTTTTTATTCTTTCTGTTCATTTTTTTTGCAGAAAAAAAAAACGAAACAAAAAAATCTGCCGCCTGTCGCATTTTTCGAATTCGGCACTTCTAATAAAATGTCAAACCGAATAAACTCGCTTTGAAAGTCTGTTTATTATTTATGATTTGTTGATTATTTGTCTTTTATCTTTTATTCAACAGTTGTTTAGCTCAAACAGTATTCGGTTTAAGACATTTTATTAAGGCACCGAATGGAAAAAAGCTCAAGGTCGGAGGCTTTGTCAAAACGTGAATTTTTTTGTTTATTAACAAAATTTTATCAAGAAGAAATTTTCATAAAATCAAAATTTCACCATCAAATTTCACAGAAGAAATTTTTCGCACTTGCTGAGTAGATTGAACACCCTGGCTGTTGGCTTCTTGCTTTTTTTGCTAACGCGTTAGAAGAGAAGCAAGAAGCAAGAAGCAAGAAGCAAGAAGCAAAGAGCAAAGAGCAAAGAGCAAGCGGCAAACAGCATTTTAACCTTTACTCACATTCCCACCGCATATCCGCCGTCTTCCGCCGAATGCCCCGATAATTATAATGCCACCATTCGGTACGAATCGATGAAAATCCGTATTTGGCCATTGTGGATTTCAATAAATCGCGATTTGCCTGTACGGTTGGTGTGTGGTGCGCGTAGGTATGGTGTCCACGAGGGCCGAAATAGTCGAAGGGTGTTCCCATTTCCAGGGTATCGCCGTTGAGGTGAGCGATGGTCAAATCGACGGCCAGACCGCGGTTGTGCATCGAACCTTTCTTTGGTGGTGTTACGTAACTGGCGTTGGGCATAATATCCCAGAGCGCCTGCTGTACCGACCAGGGGCGATAACAATCAAATAGCATTAGGGTATAGTCTAGTTTGGTAAGTTCTTTTTGTACTTTTAGTAAGGCTCGTGCGGCATCGGGATGTAAAAAACAGCGGGGACAGTCGTAGAGTTGGCGATCGACAAAATTATCTTCAGTGGCATATTTCAGATTGAGAATAAAATTTTCGTCCAGTCGAATTAATTCTGTCCACTGGGTGGTATCATAATCTATCGGATTTATCACTTTTTTTTCTTTGTTACTATTTATTGAATCAGAAATAATAGTAACGGCTTTTATCGTATCATTCAGGTCGGATACGACGACCGGAGGCATCTCCGTCGGCGCTGTCTGGCAGCCAAAGATTCCTAAAAAAATACCTAATAATATAAAATAGCTTTTGGACATTAGAATTTTGAATCACCTGAAAAACGAAAAAAGATCAATGGCAATTTCAACGTTAAAACACGTCAAAAGAGCGCCAATCGTCCACTCACTGAAAGCCAAACATGTTAGAAGGGAAAAAGCCAATTGTTCACCGCCCTCACCGATTGAAGAGCCCCTCTATTTCATCCCCTTCAAAACCTCCCCAACTTTTGCTTCTAATGCCGGACCACGTAAATTACGGGCTACGATTCTACCTTCGCGATCTAATAAGACCGTAGCGGGAACGGACGTAACCGAGTAGAGCTGCGCCACCTCGTTTTTCCATCCGCGTAAATCACTGACGTGTGGCCAGGTGAGTTGATCTTTTTCAATCGCTTTGAGCCAGGGACCTTTTTGTTTGTCAAGGCTGACGCCGAGTATTTCGAAACCTTGTTCTTTATATTTATTGTACATTTTGACCACGTTGGGATTTTCACGACGGCAGGGACCACACCAGCTGGCCCAAAAATCAACGAGTACGACCTTACCCCGCAATTCGCTAAGTTTGATGGGATTTCCGTCCGGATCATTTTGCGCAAAATCGGGTGCGACCGCTCCGGTCATAAAGCTACTTGCCCGACTGACGGCCATTTTAAAATTATCAATCATCGGTGATTCTTCGGCACCGTACTTCTCGAGAAACTGATTACCGTATTTTACAAAACTGGGATGTGTTTTAGATTGCAAACCAATGGAAATTCCACCCAGTGCATATTTATAAGCTTGTCCGTTAGGATTTAATTTTGCGAGTGTTTGATCCAAATATCCGTGAAATGTTTCGACGGGGATGGGCTGCATGCTTAGCACGGTTGCGTAATTTTTAGCCGCTTCAAACAGGTAAGGAATCTGATCATAGTCCGCATTATTCAGGTCTGCAAATTGAAAATAATTAGCAGCGAAATAATCTATTTCATTATTGAAACTACCTTTGTTGTTTTGAAAACTTGGATAGGTGCCTAATGCGGCCACGCGGGCGAGATAAGGATTTTGAACTTTTAACGTATCGAGGTAGGCCATTTGTTTTTGATCGAGCGCGGCCAGTTTGTCTACTGCTGCCTGGGTAGCTTGTGGATTATTTTTCATGCTTCTGGCAAATTGCTGGCCGAGTTGCCGGCGTTGATTATCCATACTGCCAATCTGTTTGATGACCGCTCCGTAGGCATCGTTGAGTTCTGATCCTGTAAACGTGGTGGTTTGTCGTAGATTTTGACAGCCGCCAGTCATGGCGATGTTGTATTCCGTTCCTACTAAAACCGGCATTTTTTGCTGGCTGTATTGACCAACATAATAAAATTGTGGACTGGCCGTTTTGGTGATGTCAAACTGGAAACTGTCTTTTCCGACTACCCGGGCCGGGGCCAGTTCTTTAAAGCCCACGCCATCGAATTGATAGAGTTTAATCGGTTCTTTTTCGCATCCTTTTAGATGGGCGTTGAGCGTGAATTGATTGGTCTCAGGTTGTTTATTGACGGCGTCTGTAACTGCGGATGGAGATTTACATCCAAAAATCAATAAGCCGAAAAGCGTAATTAGTGAGCATCTAAGAATCATGGCAGATATGTTATAGGTGTTGAGGCGCTTCGCTTGTTGAAATGTTGAAGCGCTTCGCTTGTTGAATCGTTGAATTGTTGAAAAACCACGATTCAACATTTTCTTATTTAGATTCAAAGATAACGAAAATTAGGGTGGTGAATGGTCGTTCAACTTCCACTATTATTTACTTTTTCAATTCTCGTTGAGAAACAATGAAAATCGAATTATGAAACAATATAAGAGCACAATCAATATTGAAGATTGGATATTCAAGATTCAATATTCTCTACCTCTACCCGTTAATCTTCGCCAAAAACTCCTCTTCCGACCAAACTTCTACGGTTCTGAGTGCCTGTGCTTTCTTTAGTTTAGAACCTGCTTTTTCACCCGCCACGAGGATATTTAATTTGGAACTGACGCTACTGACGTTTTTAGCGCCCGCTTTTTCGGCCATTGTTTGTGCTTCTTTACGGTTGATGTTGAGAGAACCCGTAAATAAAATAGTCTTTCCAATCAATGGTGCGTCGGCATCCGCAACTTGTGGGATATCTTTTTCGGTTTGCCGGACATTCACCCCATTTTCTTCCAGTTGTCGGATCAGGCTGACATTTTCTTCGTCTCTGAAAAAGGCGGTTACGTTTTTGGCGACTACCGGGCCTACGTCTTTTATATCGGTAAACTGTTCTTCCGTCCAGTCTTTTAGATCCATGGCATGTTTGATTTCTGCGGCGAGGAGTTTGGAAACTTTCCGTCCCAGGTGGTGGATACTCAAGCTATACAAAAAACGATGGAGTGGCTGTTGTTTCGCTTTTTCTACTGCGATACGGAGGTTGGTCGCCGAGCGATCCCCAAATCCTTCCAAGTCTGCGATCTCATCGTAGTCCAGCGTGTAGACATCCGCAATATTTTTCAGCCAACCCAGTTTATGAAAACGCTCTACGTACGAACGTCCAAAGCCGTCGATATCCATCGCATCTTTAGATACGTGGTGAATCATCCGCTGTAGCAGTTGGGCTTCGCAATGATAGTTGGGGCAACGCCAGGCAGCTTCTTCTTCCAGCCGAATCAGCGGGGTTGAACAAGAAGGACATGCTTCCGGAAATTTAATATCCGTTTCGCTTCCGTCGCGGAGTTCGTCCATTGTCTTGACGATATAAGGGATCACATCTCCCGCCCGTTCGACGAGCACGGTATCTCCAATTTTAATATCCCTTTCGGTAATAAAGTCCTGATTGTGTAAAGAAATTGAAGAGACCGTAACGCCTGCTAACTGTACGGGTTCAATTTTAGCTACCGGAGTGATCGCACCAATTTTTCCAACCTGATATTCAACCTTTACTAATTTGGAAGTAGCTTGTTTAGCTTTAAATTTATAAGCAATTGCCCAACGGGGATGGTGGCTGGTATAACCGCAACGTTCCTGTAACACCAGATCATTTACTTTGATGACCATCCCGTCAATTTCGTATTCGTACTCTTCTCTTTCGCGTTCCCATTTGGCACAAAAATCACTGAGCTCTTTGATCGTTTTACAAACCTTCCGTTCTTTGGTTGGAATTTTAAAACCCAGATTTCCTAACAACTCAATGCCCGCATCGTGGCTTTCAAACTGTCCCATTTTATCGTTTCCATCTTTATCGACTGCGTATCCGAGTTGATAAACAAAAGCCTCAATATTACGTTCGGCTGTTTCTTTTGGATCTTTGGTTCTTAGTCCACCCGTCGCCGTATTGCGTGGGTTAGCATATAATTGCTGGCCTGCTTTGGCGCGTTCTTTATTCATTTTTTCAAAACGATCTTTTCGAATCACCGCCTCGCCCCGTAGTTCTACTTTAGCAATGTTAGATTTAGAAAAAGCCGCACGGACCGGAATAGAACGCATCGCTTTTACATTGCCGGAAATATCTTCTCCTTCGCTGCCATTACCACGGGTTGCACCCCGAACGAGCATATCGTTTTCGTAAACCAGGGCGAGACTACCGCCGTCGTATTTTGGTTCAACACAATAATCAATTTGAAAATCTTCGTCAACGCTGAGTAGCTTCCGAATGGTTGTATCAAAATCTTTTAAGTCTTCCGCGTTATAAGAATTAGCGAGCGAAAGCATCGGAACGAGATGTGTCACAGAAGCGGAAGTATCGGCGATATCATTACTAACCCGCTGCGTCGGAGAATCCGCAACGATAAGGAGCGGAAAGGCGGCTTCGAGCGCCTCCAGTTTTTTGTATAGATGGTCATATTCAAAATCACTGATCACCGGATCATTCTTTACCGAATATCGCCATTCGTGATAAATCAAAATCTGTCGGAGTTGTGCTGCTTGATTTTCGGCACCGGCCGAGTCTGCTGCGGTAGGCGCATCCAGTAATTGGCGGGATTGTTCGACAAATTTTCGTTGCTGTTCGGTAGTGTACATATTGTTGTGTTGGTGTATCGAAGTTGTTCAAAATGAAGGGTAAAGATAGGGAGATGTTCTTAAAATAAAAAGTTTTAAAAAGGGTTTTGTTTGGGAAAGATTGATGAGCTCTATTTATATCTGGAAATGAATGGAAATAAAAATTGGAGTTTAGTACTTATCTTAGATTAAGGTTACTTGCCGCCCCCTCATCCAAAAAGAACGTAACCTCCGCGCCACTCCGAATCACCAACTGCGAAGGCAATTTTTCCGGATCAAAATCTCCGGTCAATACCTCCTTTAAAACAGTCGCTTTATTTTCACCACCAATCAAAAAGACCATTCGCGCCGCCTGATTGATAATCTCCGGTGTTAAACTGATCCGGGTCGTATCCAGTTTTTCCACAAAAACATCTTTCACCCAATACTCGTCTTCGTAAATAATTTCTGTGTATGGAAATAAAGAAGCGGTATGTCCGTCGTCGCCCATTCCCAGAAAGCAAAGATCAAAAACCGGTTCGTGATCGCCAAAAAAAGCTTCCAGTTCGGTCTCGTAGGCCTCAGCCGCTTCGGCGGGTGGCAGGGAACCATCGATGGCAAAGATATTTTCCTTCGGAATCGGTACCTGATCAAATAACAACCGCATTGCCTCTCCGCTATTACTATCCGGCGAATCCTGCGGAACGGACCGCTCATCGCCCCAAAAAACAAAAAGCTTCGACCAGTCCACCTGATCTTTCCAGGCATCCGAAGCCAATAATTTAAACATCCTTTTCGGCGTACTCCCTCCGGATAAACAAACGGAAAATTTTCCTTTCTCTGCGATTACTGCCGCGCAAGTTTCCACAAAATAAGCAGTCGCCGCTTCGGCCATTGCGGGACTGTCCTGATAAATATGAAATTGGTAAAAATTTTCCACAAAAAATTAAATTATATTTTAATCAACAAATCAACAAATCAACAAATCAACAAATCAACAAATCAACAAATCAACAAATCAACAAATCAACAAATCAACAAATCAACAAATCAACAAATCAACAAATCAACAAATCAACAAATCAACAAACCCTA
>CALLPK010000133.1 GCA_938015415.1 uncultured Saprospiraceae bacterium | reverse complement strand
TAGAAAATCATCTACTTTTTGTGGTTGTTTTACACAACTTCATCATAAAATATTAAACATGCGTATATCTTTTTTAAGCCTCTTTTTTACTTTTGGAATATTTACGCTGCTCTCGGCACAACCTGACGGGAAAACACGACTAACCTGGGGACAAGAACTCAGCGAACCTTCCAAAACCTATCTTTCAAAGATCATCACTTCCAACGAAACGGGCATTTATGCCCTGCGGGAAAGAACAAAACAACAGGGGTTTGATGGTCCTAGTAAAATCTATCTGGAGCATTATACGCCACAGATGAAACTTCGTAAGTCCGTCAAACTGGACATGAAGTACAATAAAAAAAGAGTGGAGTTTGAAAGCATCATTCCTTTTGGTGGTAAGATGTATTTATTTACTTCTTTCAACAATGAAGCTAAAAAAATTAATTATCTTTTTGCACAGGAAGTCAGTTATAGCCGTTTAACACCTTCCAGAAAACTGACCAAAGTAGCCGAAAATCCAACTAAAAATCGAGCCGCCGAAGGCTATTTTGATTTTAGCATTTCCAAAGATAGTTCTAAATTATTAATTTACAATCAAAATCCCGAGCGTCGCAAAACGCAGGAAACTTTTTCCATTTACGTCTACGATCAGGATATGACACCGCTTTGGGAAAAAGAAATTAAGCTGCCCTACCCCGACCAAAACGTCAATATCGAAAGCTTTGAAATTGACAACGACGGAAACGTATATATTCTCAATACCGTCTTTGACAAAGGGTCTAAAGAAATTAAAAGAGGAAGGGCCAACTATCGCTACACCATCTTGGCATACTCCGCTACGGGAGAAAAATTTGTAGAGTATCCATTAGAATTGAAAAATTATTTCATCACTGATTTAACTTTTAAAATTGCCAATGATGGCCATTTGGTTTTTGCGGGTTTTTATTCTCAAAAAGGAACTTCCAGCGCTCGTGGCACTTACTTTTTTCGACTCGATCCGGTCACCGAAGAAGTATACGCCAATAATACCAAAGAATTTGATTTCGATTTATTGACCGCTGATCTGTCCAATCGTAAACGATCCCGCGCTGAAAGAGCGGAACAATCCGGTGATGTGGAAAAACAGGCAGAACTCAGGTCCTTCTCACTTGATCACCTGATCCTGCGCAACGACGGAGGAGCCGTTTTGGTGGGAGAGCAATATTACGTAGACATCGTCAATTCCTTTGACAATTTTGCTGGAAACCGTTTTGGTGGTGGCGGCGTAAATCAGACCGATTATTACTACCATTACAATGATTTGATTGTAGCGAATATTAAACCCAACGGAGAGATTGACTGGGCTACCCGAATTCCTAAAGAACAGGAAACCCGCAATGATGGTGGTTATTTTTCTTCGTACGCTATGTCTATTGTTCGTGACAAATTATTTTTTATTTTCAATGACGACTCGCGTAATTATAACAATGATGATGATAAACTTTATGGTTTTTCCGGAAGTACCAGACGGACGCTTATTTCCCTCGCGCAGATCAACCGCGATGGTAGTCTGGAAATGTCTCCCCTGATTAATAACGAACAAGACAATTTACTTTTCCGACCTAAAGTATCCCGACAAACCGGAAAACGGGAAATGATTTTATTCGGTGAGAGAGGAAAGAAGTTTAAATTGGCTACCCTGCAATTTTTGGAGTAGGTTTTTTTATTGGGCTGGTTGGCTATTAGCTATTGGCTTGTTAGCTTCCTTCTATCGTGTAATCTTTTTTTAATAGAATTTTCAATTAGCTTGTTTGTTGCTTAATTGATTGGCTGCTCCCTCGTAGGAATTATACGATAAAGAGAAGCTAACCAGCTAACCAGCTAACTAGCCAACCAGCTATATAACATGCTTAACATCGCCATCTTCGCTTCCGGTGGAGGCTCCAACGCCGAAGCCATTATCAACCATTTAGAAAATCACGAGCACCTTTTCGTTCGCCTGATTGTTTCTAATCGTAAGAATGCGGGTGTGTTGAATCGTGCGAAAAAATATGGTATTGAAACCTTGGTGATTGACCGGAAAGAATTTTACGAAAATAAAAAATTTACTACCCAACTTGCTGCCGCTCAAATTGAGTTGATTGTTCTGGCAGGATTTCTCTGGTTAATTCCTCCATTTTTGGTCAAAGCGTTTCCTAAAAGAATTATTAATATTCATCCCGCCTTACTTCCAAAGTATGGTGGCAAAGGAATGTACGGACATCACGTTCATCAGGCTGTTTTTGATAATCAAGAAAAAGAAAGTGGCCCGACCGTTCATTACGTGAACGAAGAATACGATGAAGGAAATATCATTTTGCAGGCACGTTGTGAATTGTCAGCTTCTGATCAGCCAGAGGATATCGCTCAAAAGGTCTTGCGTCTCGAACATCAAGTATATCCTGTGGCGGTAGAGATCGTAGGCCAGTTTATTAGGGAGGGAAAAATTTAAACCAGTTTTTTTAATTTTCGAAAATTGTACTTCTCCTTCTATTGCTTACAACCCGGCAACTTTTAACCTTTTTTTACGATTAAGTAGGTAGATTTCTGTTTAAATTTGTTTGCATGAAAAGTTTCCGGATAAATATTATTGTTTTAGCATTACTCTTGGTATGGAATGGTCTGTTTGCGCAAAACTGGAAACAGCTTTCGCGTTCTGCCAAAGAAATGGAAAATAGAAGCGAATATACCGCCGCCGGGCAGGCTTACGAATCTGCCTACCGACTCAAATCCAGCAAAAAAGAATTTATCTACGCCGCGGGAGAAGCTTATCTCCTGGCCGGTGATTATGTCAGTGCCGAAAGAGCCTTTGGAAAAATTCAGTCAGACGGAGATTTCCCCTTAGCAGGCTTAAAATATGGTCGAGCCATCAAATCTCAGGGACGTTATCGAGAAGCAAAAGCTGCCCTGAAAACCTACGCTCAGACCTACAAAGGATCAGATAAAGTCCTAATACAAAAATTAGTCGACAACGAAATCGCAGGTTGTTTACTAGCGGAAGGAATGGAAAACCCGGAACTACAGCCTACCCTTTCCCGATTGGATAACGCCGTAAATTCTCCGGCAAATGATTTTGCACCAATTCCTTTTGCTTCTGGAATTCTGTATTTCACTTCTGCTCGGAATAACAAAACAAATATTTTACGTTCTCGTTTGGAGGGCGGTCAATGGTCGGTAGCTATTGAGCCTAAATTACCTGCCGCAACGGCCGGTGCACTCAGCCAGGGAACTTTCAGTACGGACGGTCAGCGATTTTATTTTACCGTTTGTAAAAATGAGGATTGGAAAGGAGCACGCGCCGAATGCGATATTTACGTTACCCGAAAAAAAGACAATAGCTGGTCTACTCCAGTACGATTACGCGAATATATAAAGATGGACGGAACCACAGCTATGTATCCACACGTAGTCAAAAATGGAAATAACGAAGTCCTTTATTTTGCTTCTGACCGACCCGACGGATACGGTGGCATGGATATCTGGTACACCACTCGACGAATCGACAGCGATCAGTTTGATTTTAGTTTTCCCAAAAATGCGGGTAAGGAGATCAATACCATAGGCGACGAGATCACTCCTTTTTATGATCCAGAGCAAAGATCTTTATTCTTTAGCTCCAATGGTCACCCAACACTTGGTGGATTCGATATATTTCGCAGTAGTGGAGAAGTCGACAACTGGAAAAATCCGGAAAATTTAAAACAACCCGTCAATTCTCCCGCCGACGATTTTGGTTATATTTATCAGGATAGTAAAGAAAATGTCTTTCTGGTTTCAACGCGTGATTTTAATGGAAAAGAAGGAAGTAACGACGCAGATATTTATACCATTAATAAATTTGGTAGTGGAATGATTGTCAAAGGAATGGTACAGACTCGATCCGGGAGCAACAAAAAATACAAGGCTGATCTGCACGAAATTACTACCAACGGACAAAAGCGATTACTGATTTCCAAGTTTTTTGAAACGGAAAATTTTCGATTCGATGTACTACCGGAACGAAACTTCTTATTGGAGGTCACTCAGACTGGCTACCCGACTCTGTCATATGGTTTTAATACGCAGGATACAAACCAGAAAATTTATTCCACCGAATTCAAGATAGGAACTCAAAAATCTATAACTTCTTCAAGCACAACGACGACCACCGCTTCGCCTCAATCATCGACGCGGATTTCGACGCCCGTATCACCACCAATTTCGACACCTGCTTCTAAAGAAGCCAATAAATCTTATTCCGGCACCTACTACAAAGTTCAATTAACCGTTGTTGTTGCTTTTAATGAGCAAAGCGCAGAATACGACAAGATTCGATCTTATGGTACAATAGATACCGAATATCTCTCTAGTCGTGGTTGGACACGAGTATTGCTATCTCCATTTTTTACGTTACGAGAAGCTCGGGAAATGATGAACAAAGCAAAAGCCATGGGCTATCCAGATGCTTTTCCGGTGCGCTACCGGGATGGGAAAAGAATGACACCTTAGAGGAAATTTTGCGTTTGAGTTATTTTTTTCAGACAAGAAAGTTTTTTGAAATTAATCGATTGCCTTGGACAGCATAATTTTTTTTGAATTTTATATACTAACGGTATTAACGTTAAAGAGAAAATTGAAGTTGCTATCTTATGCCTCCCGTATGAATTACCACAATATTGCTGCCTTTCGGAAAAACCCCTTTCTCAATTAAGTCAAAAACACCGTACATAAGTTTCCCCGTATAAATCCATTCTAGTGGAATGTCATACTCCTTTTTAAAATCCGCAATGAATTTATCTAGTTCCGGTGTACGACGCGCGTAGCCCCCAAAATGATACTCCGTGTTAATCGACCAATTTTCAGGATCTCTGATATTTGCGTTCGTTAGTAATTCTCGAATATCACGTTGATGAAAATCTCCTTTTAATACGGAAAAACCCAGTACCTCACTTACTCCGTCCAATCCAGCAACGATCCCCGCTAACGTTCCTCCGGTTCCACACGCAAGGCAAATATAATCTGGAAGTAAAGGAAGTTGTTCCACAATTTCTGCTGCGGTCCGGGCACTGCCTGGAATTGCATGGATGTTTGTTCCACCCTCCGGCAACAGATAGTAATCCGGATAGCGACTCTGATAGATTTTAGTCAGTTTTTCTTTATCACGGTAGGTCGTTCGATTAAGGTATTCCAGTTGCATACCTGCTTGACGAGCGAAAGCTAAGGTCGGATTTAAGGGTAAAGTCTCCTCTCCGCGGATAATCCCAATGGTAGAAAAATCAAATAATTGCCCGGCAGCAGCCGTGGCGTAGATATGATTGGAATAGGCCCCGCCAAAAGTTAGAATCCCCTTTTTTCTTTGCCTTCTCATCTCTTCCAAATTAAATTCCAGCTTCCGCCACTTATTACCAGACAGCTGTGGATGAATTAAATCTTCCCGCTTCATCCATAAATTCACCGCTTTTTCAAATAAAAAATCGGAGGACAACTTAACTAAAGGACTGGGGAAATTAAGAATATTCTTCACGGTTTGGCATTATTCTTGAAATATATAGATAAACATGCAATATTTTTATTTTTAATATAAAATACCCCTTAATAACATTTTAAACAAAACACACGATGAAACACTTAAATTTGACAAAAGGAGACGGCGGTTACGCCTGGGTTGGATAAAAAATTTGCCCTTTCCTACTTAAGCATACTTTGACCTGTATAAGGTCAATTTCACCTGAAAAAACCGATTTTAAAGCGAAAGCCGATTTATTAATTTAAATCGGCTTTCTTATTTAACAAAACTTTGTCTGTCCTCCGACTGGACATCTTCCCAATTTTTATCTATTTTTCCAGTAAGAACTTACAGACCCATGAATAAACAAATTAAACGTACCGGCGAGGACTTCGCCAATATCCTGACTCATAGCCTGGGCCTGATCTTTTTTTTGGCGGCGACGCCCTTCCTGATTTATCAATTTTTACAAACCACTAGCATTTTGGCAGTCTTCGGAATCAGTATTTTCTGCTGCTCACTCGTAATGGTGTATTTATCTTCTACGATCTACCATTCCGTGACGACGCGACGCAGCCGACGGATTCTAAAAATTATTGATCATATCTGTATTTATTTTCTAATCGCGGGAACCCATACCCCGTTAATTTTTCTGTATCTGGATCATTTCTACGGTTGGATTTTTGCCGCCGTGCTCTGGCTTTTTGTGGTAGCCGGAATATTCTACAAACTATTTCTAATTGGTAAATACGAAAAATTGTCTTTATTCTTATACTTTATGATGGGCTGGAGCGCCGTTTTCACGCTGCCTTTTATGTGGTCTTTCATTCCAGGTACGACCCTTGTTCTTTTAGGGATCGGTGGTTTATTCTATTCTTTAGGCACCATCTTTTTCGTTTGGGAAAAACTACCTTACAACCACGCCATCTGGCACCTTTTTGTAATCGGAGGTAGCATCAGTCACTTTTTTGCCTTCGTTTATTGTATTGAATAATTATAATTAGGAATACAACTTACGGTCTGAAGCAAGAATACTATTAATCATCAAATTTTAAAATAAGAACCCTGTTTTTTACAATAGAAGAGTTCATTCAATATTCATGATTGGACATTCATAATTGATGATTCCCTGATTAAGTTATATGCTTTATTTCTTTAGCCCTTAATTCACATTAAGAATAAATAACAACTTAAGGTCGAATTACCATCAACCTTTTAGTCTTCAATACTTTTCCTCTCGCGTCCGTCAGGTTGTATAAATACGTTCCTTTCTGTAGCGTATCAATATTAATTCCAACCGTACGATTGCCACTAATTTGGTATTTTTTATTCACTACCTCTTTACCTAATATATTAAAAACTCTAAAGGTATAGTTACCCGGAGCAATATTCAAAAAATTGATTCGTACATTATTGATGGCAGGATTTGGATAAGCAAAAATATCTGCTCTTCCAGTATTTACGTAGCGTACATTGGTAACAACGTCATTAGATTTATAGGTTACCGCAACGGGCGTTTCCGCCTCGTCGTTCGTAACGGTCACTTCTGCGATATTTTCTTTTTCCTGATCGCTGACAAAAACATAGGTCGTCAAAGTATCTGGCCCTAAAAATTCACCGCCCAAAAACTCGGTTACATCCACCCAGGTAGCAAATGGTCCAATCCCTACTCTGGCTTCGACAACCGTCTCCCGTACTTCTGTTCTTTTTTCACGTAGCACCTCATAGGTTCCACCCGGAATAGTTAACGTTCCCCAACCATCGACCACATCCGTGCGAGTAGAAGCTACGCGTAATCGAATAGAATCTGGTACAATTGGTAAATCATTAGTAATCTCACCTGGCAAAGAATCCGTAGGAAGGGCAACTAAAATAGCGTATTCTGTATTATTAATATCGAAAAAATTCATAGGCGCTCTACGCTCTACAATCTGTGGAGAAAAAGGCACACGAACGTTGATACCCAAATTAGCAGGATCTGGTCCTACATATCCCGTCAATTGGTAAAGACTCGCATTCGTAGACGCATACGTCTCTCCTCCCGTTGCATCAGATCCTACCGGAAATAAAAGGTTAGCGTTGGGAAATAAATCTGCATTGGCTCCCGCAGAAGCCGGAAGCACTAGTGCCTCGGCCGTGACACCTTGCAAACTACTAAAATCCCAGATCTGATTTCCACCAGGTGCCGTTATTAAGATTCCTTCCGGAGCACCATCTACCGCCGTACGCAGCGTATCTCCTACGGTCGGAAAAGTAGTACTCGTTACCGTGATCTGCCCCATCAAATGGAAACTGAATAGCGTAAATATAAAGAGTAGTGTTTTTTTCATATTAAAATATTTGTAAAACAATTCAATAGCTAAATTACTAATTAAAAGGCTAAGAGGATGTTAAATGTTTTTAAAAGACCTGGTTAAACGTGACAAGTTGCTTTCAATACCTTGTAATCCCTCTCTTTTTTGAGTCAGAAGACAGTTCTTATCCTTCCAGGTTTTGTAAATTGACCAAACTGTGGTACGTACCTTTTTGTTCTAGCAATTGCTGGTGATTACCTCGTTCAGTGATCCGCCCAGCTTCCATCACTAAAATTTCGTCGGCCATTTGTATAGTGGCGAGGCGGTGCGCAATGACAATAGCGGTTCGATTTTTCATCAATTTGTTTAAAGCATCCTGTACCAGTTGTTCAGACTCAGCGTCTAAAGCCGAGGTTGCTTCGTCCAGAATCAGAATAGCTGGATTTTTCAGGATGGCTCTGGCAATGGTCAGTCGCTGTTTTTGACCACCACTTAGTTTATTTCCCCGATCACCAATCACCGAATCATATCCCTGCTCAGTGGCCATAATAAATTCGTGAGCATTCGCAATTTTGGCAGCTTCAATCACCGCTGCTCGATTCTTTGTTTTGGTACCAAAAAGAATATTATTATAAATTGTATCATGAAATAAAATCGGCTCCTGTGAGACAATTCCCAATTGGTTCCTCAAGTCTGAAATTTTTAAAGTTCGAATATCCCGGTGGTCGATCAAAATACGACCGATCGTAGGATCGTAAAATCGAGCTAGTAAATCAACAAACGTACTTTTCCCACTTCCCGATGCCCCCACTAATGCGATCACTTTTCCTTTGGGAATTTCTAAATTAATATCTTCCAAAACATTGCCTTCTGCTTTTGAATAACTAAAACCGACACCTTCATACCGAATAGACGTTTCAAAAGCAGAAAATGGTTGGGCATCTTTGGATTTAATAATGGTCGGCGCAATTTCTAACACCTGATCTATCCGGGTAGCCGCCGCCAGTCCTTTTTGAATATTAAAATAAGCACTCGAAAAAGATTTAGCCGGTGCGATAATATTAAAAAATGCGTACAAAAAGGCAAAAAAGGTAGGTGCCGATAAGTCATTCGCAAAGACCTGCTGTGCACCAAACCATAGTAGCGCAGCAACGACCACGATTCCCAAAAATTCGGATAAGGGACTGGCTAGATTCTTTCTCCACAGTAGCCGGTTCATGGCGTTCCGATAGTTGTTATTTATATTGGTAAAGTGCCTGTTCCTGAATTTTTCAGCGGCGAAACCTTTAATGATTTTTATACCCGATAATGACTCTTCTACGTTGGCAATCATTTCTCCCATGCTTTCCTGAACAACCACCGAATCTTTTTTTAACCGCTTCCCGATGCCACCGATTACCAGGACCGTAAAGATTAACAATCCAAAAACAAATAACATCAGACCCGGACTAAAATATATCATTACCGCCAGACTACCCAGCATAATTAACGGGTCTCTTACGATGGTCACCATCATACTGAGAATGCTAATTTCTACTTCCTGAACATCTACGGTCAATCGTGACAATAAATCTCCTTTTCGCTCTTCGGAGTAATAACTGAGGGGTAAATCAAGAAATTTAGCGTATAGCTGCTGCCTTATATCACGCACGATACCATTGCGAATCGGGGCCATAAAAGCTGCGGCCAGATAGTGAAATAAATTTTTAAAAAAGAAAATAAAAATGATAAAAAAGCAGACGTATTTGAGTGTAGCTGGCCTGCCTTGTTCGGCGACCATACTAGCAAAACTATATTTCACCCATCCTATTAAATCAGGAATATTCCAGCCAAAAGGAGGTGTTTCGGCTATCTCAGGTGCCGTTCCAATGAGGATATGTAAAAAAGGAATAATCGCCGGGATACTGATCACGGTGAAAAATGCCATTAAAATATTAGACAAAATATTGGCAAATAATAACTTACGGTACGGTATTAAGTAACGGGTAAGTTTTTTTAGCTGCCTCATTAAATTATTTTAGAATAAAGTCTAATGTCCGCAAATTATTTCTCCGGCTTTTCCATATCAAAGGTTTGTAAGAATCCAGTATGGAAATTACCACTCTTAAAATCTTCATTCCGCATCAACTGTTGGTGAAAAGGTACCGTTGTTTTGATACCTTCCACAATAAATTCGTCCAACGCGCGAGCCATTTTAGTAATACACTCTTCTCTGGTCTGAGCTCGGCAGATCAATTTAGCGATCATCGAATCGTAATAAGGAGGTACCGTATACCCTGCATAAACGTGGGTATCTACCCGTACACCATGCCCTTTTGAACTGTGAAAAGAAGTGATCGTTCCCGGACTGGGTCGGAAGTCATTAAAAGGATCTTCGGCGTTGATCCGGCACTCAATAGCGTGCATCTGTGGAATATAATTTTTACCGGAAATAGGTTCTCCGGCGGCAATTTTGATTTGTTCTTTAATTAGGTCATGATCGATCACCTCCTCGGTTACGGTATGCTCTACCTGTATCCGGGTATTCATTTCCATGAAATAAAAATTTCGGTGTTTGTCCACCAGAAATTCCACCGTTCCGACCCCTTCGTAATTGATCGCCTTACCAGCTTTGATCGCAGCGGCACCCATTTTTTTTCGTAAGGCCGTCGTCATAAAAGGAGAAGGAGATTCTTCCACTAATTTTTGGTGACGACGTTGGATAGAACAATCTCTTTCTGATAAATGACAGACATTACCCTGCTGATCACCCGCGATCTGAATTTCAATATGGCGGGGTTCTTCGATAAATTTTTCTACATAAATACCGTCGTTGGCAAAAGATGCTTTGGCTTCTTGCCGGGCTTTTTCCCAGGCTTCCTCAAATCCATCTTCATCCCAAACTATCCGCATTCCTTTTCCTCCACCACCAGCCGTAGCTTTTAGGATGACTGGAAATCCGGTATCTTTCGCCGTTTGGACTCCTTGCTTTAAATCTTTGATCAACCCATCAGAACCAGGAACTACGGGAACCCCCGCTTTGATCATGGTATCTTTGGCCGTTATTTTATCTCCCATCTTACGAATCTGATCCGGGCTAGGTCCGATGAATTTTATCCCGTATTCAGTGCAAACTTCCGCGAAGTCAGCATTCTCCGCCAAAAATCCGTAGCCGGGATGGATCGCATCGGCGTTGGTAATTTCGGCCGTAGCCATAATCTGTGGAATATTAAGATAAGAAAGAGAAGAAGAAGGAGGACCGATGCAAACCGCCTCATCCGCAAAGCGTACGTGCAAACTTTCACGGTCGGCAGTAGAATAAATAGCAACTGTTTTAATCCCCATTTCCTTGCAGGTGCGAATAATTCGCAACGCAATTTCTCCCCGGTTGGCAATCAATATTTTTTTAAACATGGTCTTTTAATGAGTTGGTGAACAATAAAACTGCACTTAAGGCACAGTTATTACCCTTTAGGGTCAACTAAGAACAGTACTTGATCGTACTGTACCGGAGAAGCATCTTCGAGCATCACTTTGACAATCTTTCCACTTACTTCTGATTCAATCTCATTAAATAATTTCATGGCTTCTACAATACAAACTACGGTTCCTACTTCGATGGTATCGCCTGGTTTTACGTATTGTGGTTTATCGGGAGAAGCAGACCGGTAAAAAGTCCCTACGATTGGAGATCTTACTTCTACGTAATTACCTTCTGCACTTTCGTTGGCTTCTTCCGAAGCAGCACCGGCGTCATTGCTCGTGTCCCCACTTGCAGAAGGAGTGGCGGCCGCAGGAGGCGTCATCGGCACTTGCTGCATTTGGGCCATCGGAGCAGAAACGGGAACAATCTGTTGTGGAGACTGCATGATTTGCGGCATTCGGTTTTTACCGTATTTTTTTGTTCTGATAGACAGTGTAAAATCTCCGTCTTTCATTTTAAATTCTGTTAAGTTGGATTTATTAATCAACTTAATTAACTCTTGTATTTCTTTAAAAGTCATAGTTATAATTTGCTTTCAGGGTTGAAGTTATTGTTTAACACGTTCTACGTAGCTGGCGTTGCGGGTATCAATTTTAATCATGTCACCTTCATTAACAAAAAGGGGTACCCGAATTTCGGCTCCGGTTTCCATTTTTGCAGGCTTAAGGGTATTGGTAGCGGTATCCCCTTTCACCCCAGGTTCGGTATAGGTAACCTTTAGATTAATGTACTGAGGCATATCAACAGTGAGTGGAATTTCTTTTTCCGCGTGAAAAAGTATTTCAACGCTGGAACCTTCCTTTATCAAAAGTGGATTTTCGAGCAAAATTTCAGGGATTCTAGTTTGCTCGTACGTTTCATTATTCATAAAATGATATCCCATATCGTCGTTGTAGAGAAACTGGAAATGTCTGCGTTCTACCCGAACGATATCAATCTTATGACTAGAAGGCCAAGTATTATCTATCACTTTGCCAGAAGTCAGACTTTTAAGCTTCGTACGAACAAAAGCAGGTCCTTTCCCCGGTTTTACGTGCTGAAATGATACGACGGAATAAATATCATTACTAAATTCGATACATAATCCATTTCGGATTTCGGAAGTATTTGCCATTGTTAGGTTTAATTTTGGTAAATAATTGCAAATTTACATTTTTTAGAATAAAAACCTTGGTAATTAATAAGCCCAGGTAAGATAAGTAGTTCCCCAAGTAAAACCTCCCCCAAAGGCGGTTAATAGTATTTTATCCCCTTTTTTGAATTTATTTTCCCATTCCCAAAGGCATAATGGTAACGTACCAGAGGTCGTGTTGCCATATTTTTGAATGTTAACTACTACTTTTTCCATCGGAAAATTAAGACCTTCCGCTACGGAAGAGATAATTCGGATATTGGCCTGATGTGGAATTACCCAGCTAATATCATCCGCCTCCAGATTATTACGCTTCATGATCTCTTCGGTGGTACCAATCATCCCACGTACCGCTGATTTAAAAACCGGACGGCCTTCCTGGTAGACGAAGTGTTCCTTAGCATTTACTGTTTCCAGGCTTGGTGGTTTTAGAGATCCACCTGCTTTCATGTGCAAATGATGACGTCCAGCTCCATCTCCTCTCAATATCGCATCCTGCATGCCCAATCCATCATGATTTGGCTCTAGCAAAACCGCTCCTCCTCCATCTCCAAAGATCACACAAGTTGTTCGATCTGTATAATCTAGAATGGAAGACATCACATCCATTCCGATTACAATTACTTTCTTATAAGTACCTGATTTTATAAATTGTTCGCCGGTAGTCAATGCAAATAAAAATCCGCTACATGCCGCATTTATATCAAAGCCAAAGGCATTGTTGATTCCCACTTTATCGCAGATAGTATTGGCCGTATCCGGGAAAATCATATCTCCTGTAATGGTCGCACAAATCACTAAGTCTATTTCATCGGGATTGGTATTGGTTTTTTCTAACAACCCCTTCACCATTTCGTAGCCCATATCTGAGGCTGCCAGTCCTTCTCCCTTCAAAATCCGGCGTTCTTTTATACCCGTACGACTACTGATCCACTCGTCGTTGGTATCTACCATAGATTCCAGCTCCTTATTGGTAAGAATATAGTCTGGAACATATCCATGAACACCCGTAATTGCTGCTAAAATATCTGACATTTCCTCATTTTAAATAGAGACTTGATCTGGGAGCGCAAGCCTATTGAATAAATAAACGCTCAAAACACTTATCTCTATATTATTAATTGTCTTTAAACGGCTTTGATTTCCAAAGGTGTCGCAAGTTAGAAAAAATAGTGCAGTTATACCCCAAAGGAGATGGAATAAATGAAGGTATATACTGACATATTGAGATTAATTTTTCTGAAATCTTCAAAATAATACCCTCATACGCTGGCATCATATTTGCATAATTTTAATATATTCAATTTTGGAAGAATTTGGCCTACTCAATTCTCCCATTTTACCACCCATAAAATTACAAACTATGAACCGGTTGATTTTAAAATACGGCCTTCTCTTGTGCTGTCTTCCCATAATAATGGGCGCAACCTTAACCACTAAAGGATTACGATTTCATACTAACTTAACTGCCGCTAAACAATTAGCTGCCAGTGAAGGTAAACTTTATCTGGTTGATTTTACCGCCAAATGGTGCATGCCTTGCCAGTGGATGGAAGAAACCACTTTCTCCGATCAGCGGGTAATCAATTATATGAAAGAAAATTACGTAGCGGTAAAAATTGATATTGACGATTTTGACGGATTTGCTCATAAGCAGCTTTACGGTATTAAAAAACTTCCTTCTATTCTAATTTTCAATTCAAAAGGAGTGCTACTAGAACAGTATACCGGATCTCACGCTCCTAGTGGATTATTAAAAATTTTAGAAGAACACAATCAACCGAACAACCGGATCAAACCTGGTCCTACTAATGTCGCAGTTGCCAAACCTATATCCGAAGATCCGGCAATTAACCATCAGAGAACACGTCCATTAACAGCTCCAACACCTAAAATAAAGAAAAATAAATTAGCGCCTACTCCATCAGCAAAAGTAGAAAAACCAGCTAACACCCCTAATAAGATAGCCTCCAGACCTGCTTTAAATCCAGCACGAGCAAGAAAGCCTTCAAATTATACGGTTCCTGGTCGTAAGCTATCGCCACCAAAGCAAATAAATCGTCCGGCAGCAACACCAACTACGGTCGCACCAACTATTGCCGATAACTCCAGTGCCCCCGAAGTAATGAGTGACGAGGGATTGTATAAGTTTACGGTGAGCCGTCAAGCACGGGATGGATTTTCCGTTCAAGTAGGCGTATTTGCCGACTATGGTAATGTGTTACGGGAAGTAGAGAAATTAGAAAAAGCATTTAGCAAAGATATTTTGGTGCAAATCAGTAAGCTGGAAACAAGAACGGTTTATAAAGTCCTCGTTGGACATTTTAATGATCATACCACCGCAAGTGCTTTCAAAGAAGTAGTGATTGCCAACGGTAGCGAGGGAATGGTAAAAGACCTGACCGCTTTATAAAAAAATGATCCTTCATTCACGCTAACGATAGGTAAATAGCTTTAGAAAATATTCCCATCCTGACTTGATCAGGATGGGAATATCTTTTTCTGTTCAATAATTTTGATCACCAGATTAAGGCTGCAGGGTTTTCATTATCTTTGCCGCATGACTGAACTTTTAATTAAAAATACCACCCTTGTTCAGGTTCGTGAACAAAATACCACCATTCTTAAAGGGGAAACCTTACGCATTTTACCCAAATTAGAAAATGCCTGGATTCGTTGTCAGGGAAACCAGATTCTGGACTTTGACACCATGGAAAATTGTCCTCCCGATCAAGGCCATGTCATCGACGCAAAAGGCCGCTACGTCTTTCCTTCCTGGTGTGATTCCCATACGCATTTAGTCTTTGCAGCCTATCGGGAACAAGAATTTGTGCAGCGAATTTCGGGGATGAGCTACGCCGAAATTGCAGCTAGTGGTGGAGGTATTTTGAATTCTGCCCGTCGGTTATGTGCCATGTCTGAAGACGAGTTATTTCAGGCAGCTCATCAGCGTTTAAAGCAATTGATCGCAAGTGGTACTGGAGCCATTGAAATTAAAAGTGGTTACGGATTGAGCGCAGAGGGAGAATTAAAAATGCTACGAGTAATAAAAAAACTAAAAGCAGTAAGTCCGATCCCGATCAAAGCCAGTTTTCTGGGTGCCCATGCCTTACCAGCGGCTTACAAAGAAGATCGCAAGGGATATATGGATTTGCTGATTAACGAATTGCTCCCAAAGATTGTGGATGAACAACTAGCAGATTATGTAGATATTTTTTGTGAAAAAGGGTTTTTCTCCGTTGCCGAAGCAGAACGAATGATGGAAGCCGGAAATAAATACGGACTTAAAGCAAAAATTCATACCAACCAGTTCAATTCGATGGGAGGCATCGAAGCTGCCATCGCACACGAAGCTATTTCAGTGGATCACCTGGAAGTAGTCAACAAAGCAGAAATTTCGGCGCTGGCTAACTCCAACGTTATTCCTACCCTGCTTCCATCGGCCCCCTTCTTTTTACAAGATCATTATCCTCCCGCCCGACAACTAATCGATGCGGGTCTCCCCGTTACGCTGGCCAGTGACTTTAACCCGGGAACCAGTCCATCCGGAAAGATGGCATTTGTGGTTGCATTGGCTTGCATTAAGCTAAAAATGCTGCCCAGCGAAGCAATTAATGCCGCAACCCTCAACGGCGCCGCCGCTATGGAGCTGGAAAATGACTATGGAAGTATCACCAAAGGAAAAAAAGCCAACCTATTTATCACCAAACCCATGCCCTCCATCGCCTATATTCCCTACGGATTTACCGAAAAAATTGTGGAACAGGTAATTATAAATGGTCAATTACTAGCCAAAGAACTCGTATAAAGGCCATATTTAATGGATAATGATAAAATTCAGGTAATTTTACGCACTAAACTGCATGGTTTTTGCGTCTTTGTTACGTGTATTCCTGGAACTGATTAAATACTCCTTTCCTACATCTTAGCTTTGATTAGATTCAAATCAAATTGCTAACCAAGAAAACACAAGTAACCCGCGTTAATTATGGGATTGAAAGCTAATATTTCAATGCCCTTATTGTATTTTTGCACCCGCATTAAACTTATGTGTATTTGATTCAATTTAATGAATAAAATACCTAAATCAAATTACGACGAATATGACTCAACGTGTAATCACCTTACTTGTATGTTTATCTTTTGCCTTGATTGCAAATGGACAAACTCCGGAAAGTCCGCGAGTAGATGGTCCCATTAGCCACACTCCCGGAACACTCAACAGCACGATGGCTTGTGCACCCGGTCAAGCTCCTTTCGCAGGTACTTTCACACAATCGCTGGGACTTGGGTCTCAATCCAACGATATTATGTACCTCTGTTTTGGGGACACCATCTTTTTTGATCATGCGGGAGATTTTGACCTAAGTGGTGATCCAGACCCAGGCTCAGATCCTGGAATAGCTTATAGCTTATACGACTGTCCTCCTACAGTAACTGGTCCAGACTTAAATACCATAAAACTTACGGACACCTGCCGATTTGATGTCCCTCCTCCGCCAGGAGATGCTATTTGGGTAGCACCAACAGAGGGTTTCAACTCCGGAGGTGATGGTTTTATACCTAACGAAGGAGGATTTCAGACTTTCTTCAATGGTGGTGCCCCCATTGAAATGATTTTTGCCCCCATCACGATAGATGACTTTATTCCAGGATCTCCTGGATGGGAAGACGATGGTATCGGTGGCCTCTCAGGCCCCTGTGTTCACGCTAATGTTGACGAGGCCTTCTCTATTATTTTTCTAAACGAAATACAGCTACTGGATCTGGATAATAATGCTTCCGGAAATGGATGTACCGGAACGGCCAGAGTCGTAGGAGGTTTGCCGGAGTTTGTTAGTAACCTCAATTATATAATTGATATTTTCTTAACTAGTGATCCAACTATCAGAGGACATTCTGCGGACGATACCAATACCAAACATAACGATCCCTTTACTTTTGACGTGCCATTTGCCGGTGATTATACGATTGAAATTATAGATCCAAATGGATGTACCAGTAGCTTCCCCGTTACCATGGGAAGTTGTCAACCAGTAACTTTAGAAATGGGCGATTCGACTGCGGCCCCCGGCTCTAATTTTTGTATGCCAATCACTGTTCAGGATTTTAATACCATTGGAAGTTTTCAATTAACTTTTAGTTGGGATGATGCGGTAATGACCTACACTGGACTACAGAGTGATTTTTATAATAGCTCCCAAATTTTTACTCCAGATCCATCAGCGGTTACGGATTCTGTTAATGTTATTTCAATAGCTTTCAATGCTATGACTATTCCAGACGGGGAGACGGCCTTCGAAATATGCTTTGATATTATCGGACCATTAGGCTCCTCTACTCCAATCATCATCGAGGACAATAACGTAGAAATTACCGGAGATCCAAACATCTTAAATTCTCGAGTCGGATACATCTTCATCGATGGTTCTGTACTGGTAACCGATGGTAACCTGATGATTGACGTATCGACTATCTGTGCTTCACCAGCTAGTCCTGCTACGGCCGAAGGTGGTTTTAATTTTTCCGTGATTGGAGGAATGGCACCTTATGATTATACTTACCAACAAGTAGGTATGCCGACTAATAATGGTGCTGGAACTATACTAAATGAAGGTGATTTAGAGAGTATTACGATGCTCCCTCCAGGTGATTATACGGTCACCGTAGAAGATGACAATATGTTGGTTACCACAACTACCATTACTATTCAGCAAACTGCCACTAATTTTGGTGCGCAGTTAGATGAGATGAATCCGACTTGTGCCACAAATACGGACGGAAGTGTGACGGTAAATATTGCTGGTGGGGTTCCTCCTTATCAAGTCAACTGGAGTAACGGTGTAATGAATATGGGCGTGATGGGTTCTGATATTATTAATAATTTAGCAGTAGGAAATTATTCTGCTACCATTATTGACGCCAACGGTTGTCAAACTGGACCTTTTACTACTTCTTTAATTGTGAGTGCGGTGTCCGTAGATTCACTTTCACTTCAACATGTCAGCTGTACAGGTGGTGGAATGGATGGAAATATTACAGTTGGTGGTGCCGGAGGTACGGGTCCCTATACTTTTTTGTGGGATGATGACGCAGGTAGTACGACCGCTAGTATTGATGGTTTATCACCAAGAATTTACTGTGTCACCATTAGTGATGTCAATTTATGTCCCGACGTTAAATGTTTCGAAATTCTTGCGCCCAACGAGCCTACCATTGATGGTTTTGATGTCACGCAAGTAGAATGTCCTAACGATATGACGGGTGAATTAACAGTAAATGTTACACCTGGAAATGCCCCCATCTCTAACATCGCCTGGAACACGGGCGAAAGTGGCCCAACCATTAGTAACCTTGGACCAGGAGAATATAAAGTAACGGTTACCGCAGTAGATGGCTGTGTAGATTCTAGTCTGGTCACCCTTACGACACCGGACGAAATTGCGTTAATGGAAGTGGCAACACCCCCTACTTGTCCGGGAGATTCGGATGGTCAAATTCAATTGATGATTTCCGGAGCAACGACGCCTTACTCCATTACGTGGGATGATGGCAGTAGTGTGAATCCTCGTTTTGCCTTACCTTGTGACTCTACTTATTTTGTCACCATCACCGGAGCCAACGGTTGTGACACGATTGAACGTGCGATCTTTTTAGATTGTCCTCCTCCAATTGGGGTGGTCTTTTCAGAAGAAATGAGCGTTGATTGTTTTAATGGAGATTGTAATGGAGAAGCGCTCGCAACTGCGTTTGGCGGGACGTCTACTGCCGCAGTCTATAATTATCAGTGGGTCAGTGGCGAAAGCGATATGAATACTGTAGACAGTAGAGCTACCCAACTTTGCCGGGGTTGGAATGTAATTTCAATTAACGATAATGCCTGTGCTATTACAGACTCCGTCTTTATTGATTCGCCCAGTGAGATTACCTTACCATTAGAAAACATTGACATTGAAAATGCCAGCTGCCAGGGAGATAGTGATGGAATAATTACTATTGCAGCCTCTGGTGGTACCCCAGGTTATACTTATTTATGGGAAGATGGTACTACGGGACCTACCCTTGGTGGTTTACCTGCGGGGCAATATGATGTGACCATCACGGATGCCAATTTCTGTGAAGAACCAAAAAATATAACGGTTGGTGAGCCTGCCTTATTTGAAATTTTGGTAGACACCGCACAATTACAACAAGTAATTTGTCCTTCAGATAGTAGTGGCGTCATTGTCGTATTTCCAACGGGTGGCAATGCGGGTATTATTGATTACCAGTGGACGGATAATGTTTCTACCAGTTCGGTGGGAATAAATCTAAAGGCAGGCGCTTATTCAATTACGGCTACCGATCCAAAAGGATGTACGGATAATGTGCTGGTTACTTTGGAGCAACCGGATCCGATTGAGTTTGACATTGCGGATATTGTAGAACCAGCTTGTTTTGGATTTCAAACGGTGGTCACCATTGATACGGCGTTTGGTGGCAATGGTCCACTTTACGAATTCTCAGTAAACAACGGCCCCAAGCGACCTATCCAGGCAGCAATACCGGTACTTGGCGGGCAGTCGGCATTAATTACCGTTTTTGACCGATCAGGTTGTCGGGCAGAAGAAGATATTATTATCAACCAACCCGCTCAAATCGTCGTAGACTTGGGTGATGATATTGAAATACAATTGGGTGAAAGTGCAGAACTTGAGCCTTTCATTGGTTCTATTTTACCAGTGGACTCTATTGTTTGGCAGCCATTAACAGATCTGGTTTGTATGGATAGTGCCTTCTGTTTAGACGTCACGGTTGCTCCGCTGGAAACGCAAACCTATTCGTTGACTATTTTTGATATAAATGGTTGTAGTGGTTCAGATGATATTTTGGTAGAGATAGATAAGAATCGTAACGTTTTTATTCCTAATGCCTTTTCTCCTAACGGAGATGGTAATAACGACACTTTCAAACCATACATCGGGCCAGGCGTAGAAAATATTAATTTCATGCGCGTATTTGACCGTTGGGGAGAAGTCCTTTATTCCAGTGATAATTTAGTGAATAAATATTTGCCAGATCCATTAGATCAAACCGGATGGGACGGTACCTTGAACGGAAAACGGATGAATCCCGGCGTGTATGTTTACATCATGCAGGTACAATTTGTGGATGGACAAGTACTATTGTACCGAGGAGATGTGACGTTGCTTTATTAGAGGCCGGATGCTTCTTATGATTTACAAAAAACATGAGTCATCCCAAATTATTTATTTAGAAGCGATCAGCCAGTTCGCTTGTTGGCCAGTTAGCCCTCTTTTTACGTAAAAAGAGGGCTAACTAGCTAAAAGCCAACCCGCTAACCAGCTCTAAAAAACCTGATTTCAAGGATAAATCATCCATTCAAATTTTAATAATAAAATTCGGGATAACTTCTGTTTCTATTATTCAGTCACAAACCTATCATTCGCTTTTCTGGATTCTTTCCGAAAAAATAAACAAGCCAATAAACGTAATCAATCCATTGATGATTAATAATTCGAACCCAAATATATAACCAAAAAATAATTGTTCCGAATATAAATTTATAAAAAAGGTAAGAATTGGCGAAGCGATACAAATAGCGGGTGTTAGGCGATCCGTTACATCCCGATCAATAAAAAATCCAAAAAGATAAAGTCCGAATAAGGGACCATAAGTGTAGGTAGCAACGGTAAATATTTGTTTAATCACTGCCTGATCGTTTACAAAGTAAAAAATCAGAATGACAAAAAACAGTAATACTGAAAATCCAATGTGTACCAAAAACCGTTTGCGTTGCTGTTCTTTTCTTACCGATTCCTCAACTGTTTCATCGGTATCAAATCCTAAAATATCGACACAAAAAGAAGTAGTCAACGCGGTCAAAGCAGAATCAGCACTGGAATAGGCCGCAGCAATTAGTCCTAAAATAAAAACGACCCCGACCACTGGTCCGAGATGACGTAAAGCAATGGTAGGATATAATAAATCGGTATCCATTTTGGCAACTCCGTTAACAATTTTAGCAGGTATTTCAATGCCGACCTGATTGGTGTAGATATATAATAAAGCACCGAGGGTCAAAAAAAGTAGGTTAGCAAAAACCAGGACAATCGAAAACCAAAACATATTTTTTTGAGCATCACCAATATTTTTACAACTAAGATTTTTCTGCATCATATCCTGATCCAGCCCCGTCATTACAATCGCCATCGAAGCACCTGCGAGCAGTTGTTTAAAGAAGTTTTTTGAATCAGACCAGCCTCCTTCAAAAAAGAAAATCTGGGAATAAGAAGAATTCCGAACATTCTCGACTAACTCTGGCAGGGAATAATTCAACCGATTAGCAATGACAACTACCGTAAGGATTACCGCTGCCAACATACAGAAAGTCTGAAGCGTATCGGTCCATACAATGGTCTTAATGCCGCCTCTGAACGTATAAATCCAGATCAATAAAATAGTGAATAGCACGGTAATCCAAAAAGGAATTCCATAAGTGTCCATCACAAAACGCTGTAATACAATGGCGACCAGATAGAGTCGGAAAGAAGCGCCTATCACGCGAGATAATATGAAAAAAGAAGCACCCGTCTTGTAAGAAGCCGGACCGAATCTTTGTTCTAAATAAGTATAAATAGAAGTGAGTTTCAGGCGGTAATACATGGGCATCAGTACGGTAGCAATCACCGTATAACCAATGAGATAGCCCAGCACCATCTGCAGGTAGGAAAACTGGCTGTCGTTTACCCATCCCGGGATGGAGATAAAAGTCACCCCCGACAAAGAAGCCCCGATCATTCCAAAAGCTACTAAATACCAGGGAGATTGACGACCGGCAATAAAAAAATCCTGATTGCTGGCAGATTTCCCCGTAAAAAAGGAAATTCCTAAAAGCAATAAAAAATAACCGACGACGATGACCAGGATAAGGCCGGCGCTGAGTTGTTCCATAGTTTTTAAAATAAATTGGCACCTAACGATGCGCTAAAAATGCGAAGATAGCTAATAATCATAATTATTCCTGTAGCTTGGGTCCAAAACAAAGATCACCTGCGTCCCCCAGTCCAGGAACGATATATGATTTTGCGGTCAATTCTTCGTCTTTGGCACCCATCCATATATGAGCCTTGGGATAAAGTCTACGAATATAATTATAGCCGTAGTCAGAAGCAATCGCTGTACAGATATGAAGTGCGTCGGGGGTGCCGTATTCTTCCAGCGAACGAATGGCCACATCCATCGAAGCGCCCGTAGCCAACATCGGATCAACGACGATCAGGGTGGTTCCGTCGAGATTGGGGCAAGTGACGTATTCCAGCTTAATTTCGAAAGTTCCATCTTTATGATGCATTCTGTAAGCAGAAATAAACGAACTTCCTGCCTGATCGAACGTATTAATGAAACCCTGATAAAATGGCAATGCAGCCCTTAAAATACAAGCGACTACCACTTCAGAGGTAGGCACCATACAACTGGCGATACCCATCGGCGTTTCTACTTGTTTTTGTTCGTAGGAAAGCCCTTTACTGATTTCGTAGGCCATGATTTCTCCAATTCGTTCCATGTTGCGACGAAAGCGCATCCGGTCCTGTTGGATATTGACATCTCGAAGTTCGGCAATAAATTGATTAATAATAGAATGGTGGTCGGCAAAATTGTAAGTCATCGAATGTTTGCTTTTGTAGAATGGGTATAAAACGCTACCAATTGACTGTAATTAATAAATTTAAAAAATAATAATATTTAGACAAAATCTTATTTGGGTATAAAACTAAAATTTTTTTATTACTTTTAATCCATTGAACAAAGACTTCTTAAACTATGTCAAAAAAGAACCACCTATCCGACTCTAATCAAGGCCAGCAAACTGGCGAGATTTCCATTATTCGTGATATTCTTATGGGACATCAGATCTCGGAATATGAAAAGAGATTTAATCAATTGGACGAAAGGCTCAATCAGCTGGAGGAAATTTTTCACCAACGAATAGATCATCTGAGCGTCAGTATTTCTGAGCGAGAGGAACAAGCCAACCGAGATTTTTCCGACCGGATGGACCGACTGGAAAACCTGATCGCTTCCAGCATTGAGAACTTAAATTCTAAAATTGATAAGGTCACTAATGATGATAAGAAAAAACTCGGTAAGATGATGGCCGAATTGAGTCAAAAACTGATTGGTGAACAATAACGTTTTTTACTTTCTGGTCATTCAATGGGACCATCCGTTTAGAAATTTCAGCGCCTAAATATTTTTTAATCATAAAACATATGAATCTCCCTTCCTCTTCTACCTCTCCCGAAGAAGAAGCTCAACTGCTCAAGCAGTTGCGGCAGGTACTATTATCTGAGGATCGGGAAGCTCTGGCAGCTATTCGGGAAATGCTGGAGGACGAGGCACAACTCTCCGAAAAGGTATCCCCCATCATTCGACAGCATCTTGCTTTTTTGAAAGAAAATTTCCACGAAGAATATGGGGTAATTATTGAAGAAATCGTCTCTAAAAAGCTTTCTGAGTCTCAGGATGAAATCGTCAATATGATTTTCCCCAAGCTTAATACGATCATAAAAAAGTTTATTACGGCTCAATTTCAAATACTAAAAGAAGGAATTGACACTCAAATCAAAACCGTCCAAAATCGCTTTTCTCCCAAAAACTTGTTTAATCGTTTTTTTGGACCTTCCGATAGTGATATCGTCTTAAGTCAGCTGGATCATCCCGAGGTCCATGAGGTCTATCTGGTACAGCGGGAATCCGGATTATTATTGGGTAGTTATGCTAAAGAAAAGAATACCGATCAGGATGTGATTGCAGGTATGCTAACAGCCATTAAATCCTTTGCCGAGGATGCTTTTAACCGAGGAAAAGAGGATCTGGAAATGATTCAATACGAAAATTATAAAATTTTCCTACACAATTTACCTTCCTACTATTTTGCCGTCGCCATGACCGGATCAATATCCACTTCAGAAAAAGAAAATTTATCTAATAAATTAATTACTTTTGCTCAAGAAAATGTACCCTTTGATACCACAAATGTGAATTCAACGCTGACAGATCGAATATCTACTGCCTTAGCCAAGCATTTTGTCCATTTTAATATCCAAGAATAAAACAAAAGAACAGAACACGCATGTTAAGCAAAAAAGTAATTTTGACGGGTAGTTTTGGAGTAGGAAAAACCTCCTTATTTGAAAGATTTATTAATAATAAGTTTGAGGATAAATATCTTACTACTATCGGGGTAAAAGTAGGAAAAAAACTGGTCAACACCCCAAATGGTGATTTGTCCATGATGATCTGGGATATTGCCGGAGAAGTGGCTCAAAACAAAGTTCCAACCTCTTATTTTTTAGGTACTAGTGGTATCATTTACGTTTTTGATGTCTCTCGTCCTTCTACTTACGGCAACATCGCACAAGACCTAGCGTATCTTAAAAGTATTAATAAACTAACGACCATTAAAATCGTAGGAAATAAAAAAGATTTAGCCACCGAAGCTGAGCTCAAAGCACTTCAGGAGGAAATCCCTTTACCAGTCGATCTCTTTACCAGTGCCAAGACTGGTGAAAATGTAGAAAAACTCTTCCTTGACTTTGCAACCGAAATGGTCGGCTAAACATCCTTAATTTCATAAAACTGCCTTTTCGCTCCAATTTTTACATTTTATCCGTATCTTTAAAAACTATAGCCTTGTAATTTGTTGTTAATTAAAGAACAATAACCGGGTCACGGAATAATTCATTTTTTAATCTGAGCGATTTTATGAAAAAACACCTTATTTATACGCTCTTACTAATATTTCTAATTTCTGAGGCAGATGCTCAGGGTACTTTTCAACCCAAAAGGATTGACAATACGCCCGTTGGGATCATCTACGACAAAGAATTTACTTTCGATATTCGTTTACATACTTACGGTTTTGCATTAGGGGTAAATATTGGTCGTATAAAAACCTATTATCGAACCCGGTTTTATCAGTTTGAAATTGGCGAATTAAAGCACACCAAAGAAAACCGACAGAGCTTCGATTACCAATCGGGCATTAATGGACGTTCTTCACGTTCTTTTATATTTGGAAAACGAAATAGCTTGTTTGCGCTTAGAGCAGCCGTCGGAGAAAAAAAATATCTAACAGAAAAAGCTAAAGATCGAGGACTTTCCGCCGGATATACCTACTCTTTTGGTCCTACTCTGGGGATCCTCAAACCGTATTATCTAGAATTTTTCAGATCAGAGGATGGCCGGGACTTTATCAGTACCGAAAAATATTCGGATGAAAACGCCAGTTTTTTTCTGGACGAACGCAATATCTTTGGCTCCGCAGGATTTTCACGTGGATTAAAAGAAATATCTTTCGTACCGGGCTTTCACGCTAAAGCAGGTGTACATCTGGACTGGGGCGCCTTCGACGAATTCGTCAAAGCCATTGAAGCAGGTTTTATGCTAGATGTTTTTGTAAAAAAAATGCCTATTTTGGTAGAAAATAATGATATTGTTAATGCCGAAAACCGTCCCTTTTTTCTAAACCTTTATTTAAATATTCAACTGGGCAAACGTTGGTAATACCAGCCACCAGTTTATAAAATAGAATCATCGACATGCTGGATTTACCCATCATTGATAAGTCAGAAAAAGATCCCGTACGCCGTAAGCCAAGCTGGCTTCGGGTTAAACTTCCCATTGGCGAATCCTACAAAAAAGTAAGGAATTTAGTTGATCAATATAAACTAAATACGATCTGCCAAAGCGGTAATTGTCCAAACATGGGAGAATGCTGGGGCGCAGGTACGGCTACTTTTATGATTTTAGGGAATACGTGTACTCGCTCTTGTTCATTCTGTGCGGTAAAAACAGGCCGTCCGGGAGAATACGATGAGGACGAACCACGACGGGTAGCCGAAGCCATTAAATTAATGCAGGTAAAACACGCCGTTATTACTTCCGTAAATCGCGACGAGCGCAAGGATCGGGGTGCTGAAATATGGTATCAAACTGTTGTACAAACTAAAATGGCTAGTCCTGCTACGACCATTGAAACCTTGATTCCTGATGTACGCGCGACCTGGGATGCGCTGGAAAGAATGATCAGTGGCGGACAAGAGGTAGTGTCTCACAATATGGAAACCGTTAAAAGTCTTTATCGCAAAGTACGGCCACAAGCAAAATATGATCGTAGTCTGGAACAAATTCAGCGAACCAAAGATTTTGGCAAACGAACCAAGTCCGGCATCATGGTTGGGCTGGGAGAAAAGAAGGAAGAAATATTTGAAATCATGGACGACCTGGTCGCTCACGGTTGCGATGTCTTGACCATTGGGCAGTATTTGCAACCTACAAAAATGCACCTGGACGTAGTTGAATATGTTCACCCGGATGTTTTCGAGATGTACAAAGAAGTGGGTTTAGAAAAGGGATTGGAATACGTCGAGAGTGGTCCATTAGTAAGATCTTCTTATCATTCGGAACGACATCTATAATTTTCTTATTCACACCCTGATAAATCCAAACATGAGTCATCCCAAATTATTTATTTAGAAGTGATCAGCCAGTTGGCTTGTTCGCTGGTTGGCTAGTTAGCCCTCTTTTTACGTAAAAAGAGGGCTAATTAGCTAAAAGCCAACTGGCTAACCAGCTAAAAAACCTGATTTCAAGGGTAAATCATCACTTTAAATTTTAATAATGAAATTCGGGATGACTCATGTTTTATAAAAAAAACACAAAACACTCTTACACAAAGTCTTAAGGCGCTGGATTAGGGATATCATTTTGTACGGCTTCAATGGCCTTTTCTATTTCTTCTGTTATTTCAAATTTTGTACTGCTGATATTCTCTTCTAGCTGTGCGATGGTGGTAGCACCGATAATATTGCTGGTAAGAAATGGTCGGGTATTAATCCAGGCAAGTGCCATTTGAGTCGGACTCATATTATGGCTTTGCGCAATTTTGAGATATCGGTCGGTAGCATCGTAACATTGTTCACTTTTGTAGCGGACCATGTGCTCTTTATAGGTGTTAAGGCGATCGGTTGGCTGGTCTTTTTTCTGATGATACTTCCCGGATAATAATCCAAAAGCCAAAGGTGAATAAGCTAATAATCCTACTTTCTGTTTGATGGCCATTTCAGCCAGTCCGACTTCGAAAGTCCGATTGAGTAAACTGTAAGGGTTTTGGATACTGGCGACTCGGGGCAATCCATTTTTAGCAGATTCTTCCAGATACCGCATCATTCCGTATGGCGTTTCATTAGAAATACCGATATGTCGGATTTTACCCGCCTTGATCTGATCGTTGAGGGTGTTAAGTACTTCATAAATATTATCTACCCACGGATCATTGGCATCGTGAATATAACTACGCTTCCCGAAGAAGTTAGCTTTGCGTTCCGGCCAGTGCAATTGATATAAATCAATATAATCCGTCTGTAGTCTTTTTAAACTACCATCAAGGGCCGTCTTAATAGAAGCTGGAGAAAAGTCGAGAGGCTTGCGTATCCAGGTAATCCCCGCCGAAGGTCCGGTAATTTTGGTCGCAATGACCAGTTTATCCCGGTCTTTGCGTTTTGCCAGCCACGAACCAATTATTTTTTCCGTGCTGTGGGCGGTTTCTTTACGACCAGGAACAGCGTACATCTCTGCAGTATCAATAAAATTAACACCATGATCCGTTGCGTAGTCCAGCTGTTCGTGTCCTTCTTTTTCAGAATTTTGTTCTCCAAAAGTCATCGTTCCCAGACAAATTTCAGAAACCTTAAGATCAGTAATACCAAGTCTGTTATATTTCATAGTAATTATTTGTGCGTCTTTAACAAAACAATGTTTATAATGCGAGGGCCGCTTTCATTTTCCGGTATAGTTCGGTATTATCAAAAATACCGGTAAATTTTTCTGATCCTGGACCGTAAGCAAAAACAGGAACCATCGTTCCACTGTGTCGACCATACGCAAAATCAGATTTAATCTTTTTAAGTTTTGACCCCTCCTTGATTGTCAGGCCACCGGTTTCGTGATCGGCCGTTACGATGACCAATGTCTCTCCATCTGCTTCGGCAAATTCGAGAACTGCTTTAATGGCCTGATCAAAATCCTTGAGTTCTGACATTACATATTTAAAATTTGTGGCGTGTCCTCCCAGATCAATTTGAGAGCCTTCAATCATCATAAAGAATCCATTTTCACTTCTGGATTTCAAAAACTCCGCTCCCATCTTACTGGCGTAAGGAAGATAGTCTCGTCCGGTAATTTTTGTCAGCGGATCATCATCTGCAGTAAAATAAACAAACCTTTTTGCGGAGTCAATACTTACATCTTCTATTCTTCGGTTTTTGATAAAGTCCTCTATCTGATATCCTTTACTTTCCATTTCTTTTATAAGATTCCGTTCATCAGAATCCCGTCGGTCAAAATATTTTTTACCTCCACCAACTAAAAAGTCCACCCCAGAATTAGCAATTTCCTCGGCAATGGGTTCGGTAAAGGCTCTTAGTTTTTGATGAGCCATAAAAGTCGCTGGTGTGGCGTTTACCAATGCGGAAGTAACAACAATTCCCGTCATCATTTTCTTTTCCTCCGCTTGTTCCAAAATTGACTTTACCGGTATCCCATCTTTATCTACCCCAATCCCATTGTTATAAGTTTTTACACCACAAGCCATCGCAGTCCCTCCAGCGGCGGAGTCCGTTACCAGATTGTCGTAAGAATGAGTCTTCATCAATCCAGTGACTGGAAATTTTTCAAAATTTAAAAAATTATTATTATCGTAGATACCTGCGGTAATCTGCGTTAGCCCCATACCGTCTCCAATCATTAAGATGAGATTTTTGGCGGTCTTTTCCTTATTCGAATTTGGAATGGTGTGAGCCGGCGCTTCTCCGTTAATTACAGCAGACCGGGAAGATCCACAATTGAGTAAGACCAACGGAATTATTAAGATTAAAAATATTATTCTCATGTAAAATGGTATATAGAAGTTATCTACAAATGAAGCCCAACTGCCAGCCGACAGGTACAATAGTTACAAATGAGGCATTCATAAACAACTTCATAGTCTGCTATTTATGATAGAAGAAAAACCTAAATAAAAAAGACACTTATTCTATTCAACTAAGACAAATCGTTTTCCAGGGAGTGTTTTAATGAGTCCTTTAAATTCTAGTTGTAAGATCAAGGTAGCCATTTCGCTGCTGTTCAGTTCAGCCTGATAAGCCAGTTGATCAATGTTTATTTGGTTTGTTTCTCCAATTAAATTTAAAATGTTCCTTTCTTGTTCATTCAGTTCCGGAAATAAAGCGGTTTGTTTTCGTTTGGAAGCATCTTTTTCGGTCCAACGCATAATATAAGCGATATCATCGGCGGATTCTAGTAGTTGAGCCTTATGTGCTTTTATGAGGTGATTGCACCCTTTACTAAAGCGGTCATTTAATCTACCCGGTACCGCAAACACATCTCTATGGTAACCATTCGCCAACTCTGCGGTAATCATAGAGCCTCCTTTTCGGGCCGTTTCAACTACAATAACCGCATCAGACATTCCGGCTACGATCCGGTTACGCATGGGAAAATGTTCTCTTTCCGGGCCTTTATCCGGGCCGAACTGCGTCAAGATCCCTCCTTGTTCCAACATTCGTGCAGCGATAGGTTTGTGAGCCGCCGGATATATCTGGCTCATTCCATGCCCTAGCACACCAACCGTTGGAATCTGTAAAGATAAGCATTTCTGATGGGCTGTCACATCAATCCCGTAGGCAAGCCCACTAATGATCAAAACGTTATATTTTGCAAGGCCTTCCACTAGCTCCTGACAGTAGATTTTACCGTATTCGGTAGGTGTTCTGGTCCCTACTATTGAAACAATGCGGTCGGCATTTAAATTTGCCTTACCTTTATAATATAATATCATCGGACTATCTGAAAATGGTTTTAGCCGAGAAGGATATTCGGGATCTGTAAAAAAAAGTGGCTTGATTTTATGTTCGTTAATAAAGGTAAGATCGGGCGCACTTAGTGCTTGTGGATCTGCTGCCAGGATATTTTTTACGATCGCTGGTGAAATTCTGGGAATCTTTGTTAAAGTTTTTTTATTTTCACTAAAAACTGCTTCGGCACTCCCACAGGCCCCGATGAGCAAACGAGCCGTCCAAAGTCCGACCATGGGTATTTTTGTGAGGGCTATTTGATAAGTTAAATTTTGGTTCATATCTTACGCATTCGATTCGTATACAAAGAAAGTTTGTTGATATATTACGCTAACCGCAAGTTAATGAAGAAGTTTTAATACTGTAACTTTCTTTGAAGTTGTTTAATAATATTTAATACTATGGCTAAGAAAAAAAAATCCTTACTACCCGGTATTGAAATCATGATCATTATCGTGTTTTTCATCAGTTTTATGCTTTTTGCTATTCCTCGTTGTAATGAAAAACGGCTGGAATATGCCAGCACGGATGCTGCGGATACACCGGCCATAAGTGATCCGGTATCTGAAGATGACCAGACAATCATTTCGCCAGATAGTATCCTTGTTCCAGCAAGCTCCGTTA
Organism: uncultured Saprospiraceae bacterium; assembly: GCA_938015415.1. Classification (GTDB taxonomy): domain Bacteria; phylum Bacteroidota; class Bacteroidia; order Chitinophagales; family Saprospiraceae; genus JALZUU01. The sequence continues at coordinate 3,596 of CALLPK010000133.1, read as the reverse complement.
CCGAAGTTACGATACCCGTAGCGACTGCTCCAGCCCTGCAACCCTCTCCTACGCTGCCAGCAGCAACCTCAATAAGCACCGCTACCCGTTTATATGTAACCATTGATGGTCTCAATATTCGTAGTGGCCCAAGTCTGGACAGCGCAATTCTTAATAAACTTGTTTTATTCGAGGAAGTGCATTTTTTGAATGAAATTACACCCTTTACAGAACAGATTTCGCTGGGAACTACCGTAGCGGATGAGCCGTGGGTAAAAGTAAAAACCAAACGTGGTGGGGAAGGCTGGGTTTACGGAGCAGGAGTATTTTATTATAAAAGAAAATATCCCGGAATGGATCAGTAATATTTTCAGTGCGGATGGTAAAATATGGATTAATCTGGACGCACTTATTGGGTCTAGCTATTGGCTTTCTTATTTAGCACGTAGAAATAGGATTAAGTCAAGAAAGACATTTACTTTACTAACCAACTAGTCTGCTTAATCCTATTTCTCAATACAGCGTGTGCTTAGATACCAGCCAGGTCAAATTGATAAAGTTTGTGTTGCTCAATTAATTGAATCAGTTGGTAGGACATCTTGAGTTGTTCTCCGTATTGTAACTTTTCTAGTCCTTTTGCCCAGGATTTGTAGTCCGTTATTTCAAACTTCTTAAGACCTTTAAACTTTCCCTGGTTTAAATAATGACTATGATCCCGAAAACTTTCCCAGGCACTCGCATATTTACGGTAACAGCGGCCACCTTGTTTAATGGATTCACCTGTCCAGTCAGAGGTACATTTAATACCAAAATGATTTTTCCCCTTAAGCGTAACTTCTCCCTGTCCAGCAAAACTATGAAAGATACCATTGGCCAATATGATAGATGCGGGAATTTGAAACCGCTCTTGTTCGGTAATCGCTACCTGACTAAATCGTTCAATATAACTTTTGATGGTCCATTCATCAATTTCTCCAACGGGTTGAAAATCAACAGTTGGCATTTCCCGGCTCTCCACTTGTGTTTCCTGAATGGTTACCTGTTCCATAAAACCGGACTTATGAGGGGTTACAGAAGATAAAATTGTAGTTTTATCCGTTAACTTTTCTGATGGTTTACTTTTCCTCGATTTCAAAGCTGGTTGATTTTCGTCAACCGCCTCCTCTACTTTTAAAGGAGCATTCAGATTAAGTTGAAATGTGAGGTCTTTTTTTAGAAAAATGAAACACAAAATTCCAAAGACAACGATCTTCAACCAATTGGTCTGGGCATAGGCCCACCAGTGACTTTTCCATAAAGTCTTTTCCATGATTACGATGTTTAATTACTCAAAAAAGAATAGTGTTTCGCTAGTTATTAAACTAGATTGGTTACAAATATAAAACAATATGTTTCTAATTCCAAATTAATAAAATATTTTTTTATTATTTATATACTAATTATTCGCATTAAATAGATATTTCGTAGTTTTGTGTGAATACCCAAAGAGCCTTTCTGCTTTATTTCAAATAAGACACATGAACTTTACTTCGCTTGTCCGCGGATTATTACTATCCCTTTTTATCTTTTTAATCTTCCATTTCGATGTCAATGCACAGTTGAGAATCAACAGTGGTTATGATTTGAGTTTTACCACTGCTAATACAGCCAATGAAATCCTCGAAAATTACAACGCATCCAACCCCGATGCCCTCAGTCCTTTTGGTAGCTTCGGGTTAAGTAATGGATTACTTTTTGGGCTACGGTACGAAGTGGATTTTTTAGGTTTGGAGGCAAGTTGGGTGTATCGCTTTGACGATGAGGAAACAACTCTCTCAGAAGTTAATGACGTTACCGGTTCCATTAAGCTATCAGGAAGGTTTCAGACTTTTTCTTTTGGAATAGATAATCAATTCGATTGGTTTTCTTACGGTGGATCCGTTGACTTTAATATTTCCAGTATAAAAGCAAATATAGACGGGGCAGATACAAAAAAGCTTTTCCTGAAAGAAAATAATTATAGTACTACTTTTTATTTTGGCTTTAATACTTCCCGATCCAACCAGATAAGGCTCTCCTTTCGTCCTTTCATCAAGATACCACTTACCAATATTGATTATGATACCTTGGATATTAATTTAAATGAAGGAAGTACTGTGAATGATTCGCAAGGACGTCCACTGGTATTTGGGTTGAGAATTATTTTTACGAATGGCTAAAAAAAGAGAGGAAGGTAGCCGAGCGGCTACCTTCATTATTCACTATAAAATTGTAATTTCTTTCCTCTCCTAATAATTCACCATGATCATATTCTTTGTAATACTACCTTGTGCAGTGGTGACTTGATAATAATATATACCCACCGCAGGCAGATCACTTTTATTGATTTCTATCACTTGTTTTCCTTTCGGATAAATGCCTTCTATTTTTTTTACTAAAATACCTTTACTATCCAAAATAGAGATGCTGGCTTGACCCGCGTTCTGCATCTCGAAGTTAATCCTGGTTTGCTCAGAGAAAGGATTAGGATGGTTGTTTATATAAATCTCCTTGATTACTTGCCCTCTATTTAAACTAAGATCTGAAATGACCACATACGTGCTCTTTCGGGCCCAGTTACCTCCAAAATCTCCAACCCATAAATCGATTTTATGTTTACCCAAATCTTTCGCGGTAAACACCATTTGCTCCGTTGCTTCATCTCCAGGACTAGTAGCATCTGAGCGATGGCGTACTAATTTTAAAGTTTTTATTCCAATATTATCGCTACTCCCGAGATTAATTTCCTGAGCAGAAATCGTTCTTATGCGATGGTCTTCCGTAAAATTTATGGCCATTCCATTGATGCAATGCACCTTAGGTGGTACCTCATCGACAGTGTACCGGACATCCGCCGATTCCTGTGCATCTATCCTTAAAGTTAATAGTATAAAAATTACTCCTATCAACAAAAACGCTGTTATATTATTCACTATCTATTTATTTTTGAAAAGTGAAGGGAGGCTTTCTATCTTTCTATCACAAAGGTAAAGGGATTCCCCCCTCAATGATATACCTTATTATAGGTAAATATTATATTAGTAATTTTAAATTTCATAGTTAATAAAATGAAAAAGTGGCTACCCTGCACTTGCAGAATAGCCACTTACTATTTTATTATTTACCCTTCGGTAAATAGGTTACTTCTAATTACTTAACCAAGATCATCTTCTTAGTCGCCGTTTCAGTAGCTGTTTCTAACTGGTAATACAGAACTCCTGCAGCACTCAGTTCGTTACGTTCAATCAACTCTTCGTTATAACCTGCTGCGTAGTTGCGCGTTACCTGCTTCAGTACTCGACCTGATACATCGTAGATCGTCAAGGTCGCATCCATTGCGGCTGGTAAATTAAAACCAATCGTCGTCTCCGCGCCAAATGGATTCGGACGGTTCTGATACAACGTAAATGCTTCCGCACTGATCGTCCCTTCTTCGCCGAAACGTAGACTTACCGCTAGTTTATCGCTTGTTTCGCTGTATCCTTCCGCAATCGTTAGATCAGAGCTTACGCGCAACGCTTTGCTCAACTTAACCGCTTCCGTCGCTTTTACGATCAACGTAAACAGTACTTCGTCGTCCGCTACCGTTAAGCTATTCT
>CALLPK010000132.1 GCA_938015415.1 uncultured Saprospiraceae bacterium | reverse complement strand
AACGTAGTTAAATATCTGGCTCGTTACAGTCATCGGGTCGCCATCACCAACCCGCGTATTTTAAACATCACCGATTCGGACGTTACCTTTCGTTACAAAGATTATCGGCAAAACGGAAAAAGTAAAACCATGAACCTTCCCGGAAAAGTTTTCCTCAAAAGGTTTTGTTTACACATTTTACCGCACCGTTTTAGAAAAATACGCCACTACGGATTTTTGGCCAACCGAACTAAAACAAAATCCTTACACGTTGCCAAACTTGAATTACTGAGTAAAATTCATTTGGCCCTCAGTCGTACCGAAAGACGGGCATTTGCCAAAGTCAGACTGTTTGGTTTCAAGCAAAAAACTTGCAGTTGTTGTGAAGGAAAAATGATCCGCATCGATGGCTGGGAACGCAACAAGTCACCACCGGATTATCTGGGTATGAGAACGCAGTAGAAATTTAGATTTTTTAAAGTGACCAAAAGTCGCCTGGGATCGCGATGCCTGCTGCGAAAAAAATCAGTCAACTTTTTGATTAATCAGACCTGGTCGCTGCTCGATTGACTTGACTTTTGCTCCTTTTACAGTCATCCGCCCGTTGATCGCTGCCAGTTTTTTCTCTCCAAATCTTTTTTACCGAACATCTCGGCTTTTTGAAAACCCATAGCAGGGAATGGAGATTTTATTTGGCTCCGCTTCGTTCAACAATGGCCGAACTTCGGACTTCGTCACGACTTTCAGCCATTAGTGTTGCAATTTGATTTTATTTCCTTCGATATGATAAGTTCCCCGCTGAAATATTCCCTTTTTATAGGCTTTTTTATCTTCTCCTATAATTCCATTGTTTAACCATTCTTCCAGGCCCGCTCTAGCATGAGCAAAGTTATTTTCACGCTCTAATAAATCACAATGATCCCAGTATTTTTCGCCACTCATTGAAACCCCTTGCAACATTGATGGTCCTCCATTATAAAGATAACCATCCGTATATAAAAAAAGATAAACAATCCCTTTTAATTGGTATTCCGATTCATTAACTGGTCTGCTACCAGTACCATCTATTTCTCTTTTGCAATAAAAAGTCATTGTCCTTTCTCTATAGTAGTATCCGTCCGACTTTAGTATTTTTTGATCTAAGGTGAAATCATCATCAGGCACCATAACAAGCCATTTATGACGGATGAAGCATCCAGAAAATATTGAAAAGATGAGGATTAGAATTAGGTATTTTTTTAGATTTTGTAGGTACATACTAACGGATAGAAGTTTTAAATTTTCAATCAAATAATACGATCCTCAATCCTCCCACCAAGTATTATAAACCGCCAGCACCCCATAATAAACCGCAGCCAAAATAGCCACCATCGACAGCCAAAAATATTTTTCTGGATGGTAAAACAAGATCACGCCCAGGTCGACAATCAGAATGGTCGTGACGGCCAGCGTCAAGCGACGAAAATGTTTTACCCGACTGGGATATACAAACTTGATGGGCACAAAATGCAGGATTGCAAAAAATATAACCAACAGGACATTGGCAAAAGAAGAAAAGTCAAAAACGAAATACAGGTAAAAAATCACCATATTCCACATCACCGGAAATCCCACAAAATAGTAGTCTTCCGACACCATTCCTTCTTTGGAATAATACAACGCTGAGACCAGTAAAATTAAAATGGTACATGGTAAATTAAATGGAGCTTCCACCAGTCCGGCCTGATGAAAAAAGTAAGCGGGAATAATGGCGTAGGTCGCAAAATCGATGATATAATCCATCGTCTTCCCATTCATCTCAGGCAGCACCTCCTGGACGCGAAAGATTCGGGCAAAGGTACCATCGATTCCATCAATCACCAACGCTACCACCAGCCATAACATCGCACCGCGCCACGCCAAATCATTGATCGCCAGAATCGCCATAAATCCAGCAACCAGTCCACTGGCCGTGAGCAGATGAACGGACCAGGCCATCATTTTTTGGAAGATGGTGAATTTTTCTGAGGGGGTGTTTGGCAGCTTTTTGATCATGTTTTTTTGCTTGTTGGCGGTTTATTAGTTGGCTCGTTAGCTCCCTTTTAACTCGGCATCAATCGTATTTTAATCTAAGAACTTGTCTAAACTTCCATTAATTGAGTGCTTGACAAATTAAGGGGAATAATAATTGCTGGTTAGCCAGTTGGCTTTAACACAACCCCGCAATTTGTCACACACTCAAATCAATAAAAATAACAAATAATTTATTCCAATAAAATTTTATTGTTAAAATAAGTATAATTTCGCGAAAGAAGGAGGCCAACCGCCAATTAACTTTCCAGCAATCCTTCCAAATAATGACGTTCTATTCCAAACCGTTTTTTAATGGCCGCTATCTGTTCCAATAGTTTTTCCGTAGCTACGGGCCGGTCGTGTCGCTGCCCCACGATCATTAAATTTTTTCCGGTATGTTCGGTAGAAATAAATTCAAATACTTTGGTTTTATACCCCTGGGTTTCCAGTAGCAACGCACGAATCGTATCCGTAATAATTTCGGCTTGTCTCTCCAGTAAAATACCGTGTTGCAAAATAGGTTGTAAATCTTCACTGCCGGTAATGGCCCGGCGGATTTGTTTATGGCAGCAAGGGGCGCAGATAATAAGTTCTGCTTTGGCATTGATTCCTTTATAAATCGCATCATCCGTTGCGGTATCGCAAGCGTGTAAAGCCAGAAGAATATCCGTTTCCGGCAACTTGTATTCCTGAATAAAACCAGATTCGTAGTTTAATCCTTTGTAGCCTAATGATCGAGCGATATCGTTTCCTTTTTTGATCAATGCCTCCCGTAGTTCTACTCCTGTAATCTCTACGGGACGATCTAAGGTATGGGTAAAATAATCGTAGAGCGCAAAAGTCAGATAGCCTTTTCCCGCTCCCATATCTACAATGCGCAAGGGTTTTCGATCCTTCAATGCGGGTTGTTGGCGGACCAGTCCATCTACAATTTCCACAAACTTTTTAATCTGCCGGTACTTATCGCCTTTGTCTTTTTTTACGTTTCCACTGCTATTTAAAATACCCAGTTCGACCAAAAATCTTTTATCGGCAATCCAGTCTTTTTTCTTACGGTCGTGACTACGAGCGGGCAGATCATCGGTTATTTTACTGGCTTGTGTACGTAGGGTTGCTTTGCCGTTGCGACGTAATTCCAGGATAATTTGTTTTTCGGTGGTAAAAAGATTAGCGATGAGATAAGTATCTTTCAGCAAACCGACAATCCGCTTTTCTGCTTCCGCAAAAGGATAATTTTTGGTAATATCTTTGGTAGGAAATTGCGATACAAAAGAAAGCTGTGCCTTGCCCCCGATGGTTACCGGGCGGATCGTTACCCGCGTGGCAGCCTCACGGCCCTTGCGTAGTTTCGAAAGCGTAAGTCTGATGAACTGATCGTCCGACCAGCTTTCCCGGAGGACTGCGTACAATTTTTCAGGCTGATCTGCCATTTAATTTTTAAGGATAAAAATAAGGAAAAAATGCAGGAGTCAGGATACCGTTGATGAATCCGGCAAAAAAGAATTGATTATCTGGACGCGGGGGTATAATCAGAGATAGGTTTAGAATCGTCGATGCGTTTGATGATCTTGGCTGGATTACCGGATACAATACAATAATCGGGTACATCCTTGGTCACTACGGCACCACCACCTACGATGCAATGTGTCCCAATTTTTACCCCAGCCGTAATCACGGCGTTGGCACCAATCCAGACATCGTCGGAGATGATAATATCCCGCGTGGTCACTTTATGTTCTCTGATGGAAAGGTTGATATCTTTATAACCGTGGTTGAGCCCCGAAATCACTACGTTTTGCGCCAGGAGTACATCCCGTCCTATTTTTACGGGTCCGATAACCACCGAGCCAATCCCGATTAGGGAATCCTCCCCAATTTCTACGGCCCCTACCACGTTGTTAACGACGGCATTGGATTCTACCATGGCACGTTTACCCATTTTAAATCCATGATTGGGCAGCAAGTCCATACGAGCACTCCAGCGGACAATGGAACTGAAGGGCCGACGAAAAAAGAATGGGTTAATAAAAGTCCTGATCCACCATCTTGGACGATAATCGTTGACTGGAAAAATCAGAAAATTTGCCAATTTTTTCAAACCAGGGCTATTGCGCAAAAAATGGCTAAATTTATTCATTATACATTTATTCTAATATTGTATTTTTTGATCCTTTATGGACAAACAAAGAAGAGATGATAAAATCTACCTTTTTATTTCTCTAAGCTGTTAAATTACCATTGACCTTCCCTATCGGGAGTATAAAATCATGGTAATCAGGGGAAGCAATTTCAGGTAAGATTGTTGAGCTGACAAACAAAAAATACCAATTTACTTTGTCAGTTAAGGGGCTAAAAAGAAAAAACAATAGTAACATTAAATATTACTAATATATATTTTAGTAAAGTTAATTCTTTAGACCCAAAAACTCAAGAATCTTATGATGTATTTTATCGGGTGGTAAAAAATCACCCTGATCATTCGTACACTGAATCAGGTGAAAATCCGCCTGATTTTCCACCATTCTCAGGTATTCTTCTCGTACTTTCTCCTGAAAACTTAAATCTGCCTCGTGAATATCCTGCTTTCCCTTAAGATAAGCCCGATCCTCGCCTTCGCGCTCTTTGGACAGTGACCTTTGTACTGCCTTAAAAGGAACATCAAGGTAAAGAGAGACCACCGGACGCGGAATCTTGTAATAATTATATTCTATATTCAAAATCCATTCCCTTAATGCCACTTTTTCCGACTCATCCTTTAATTTTGCGCATTGGAAGGCGATATTGCTATTTACATAACGATCAGCAATTAAAATCTGGCCATCCTTTAACCATTTCTCCAGCGTTTGAGCGTGCTCGTGGCGATCCGCTGCAAATAAGAGCGCTACTAATTGGGGATGTACCTCATTCAGTCCACCAAACTCTCCTCTCAAAAATTGGGCAATCATATCCCCAAAAATCCCCTGATTAAGTTTTGGGAAGTGAATATCCTGAAATGGTTGGCCGTGTTTTCGCAGATGCTGACGCAGCAGTTCTAACTGCGTAGATTTTCCCGAACCATCTAATCCTTCAATGACAAAAAATTTCTCCATCTTTTCCTAATTTCTAATTTCCATTCCTATTCCTATTCCTATTCCTATTTCTATTTCTATTCCTATTCCTTCCTCATGTATATCGTACGGTGAGGGAATGGTATTTCAATTCCTTCCTTATCAAATCGCTTTTTGATACTTTCCAATGTATCCCAGCCCAATGCGGCCGAATCTTGCTGGCTGGCTACCCACGCCCAAGCCCTTAAATTAACCGAAGATTCTCCTAAACTGATCACCCGGACGGGGACCTGAGGATCTCCTTTTTCTATTTGTTCTGCGTTCCGTCCATCAATGAGTACTGGATGCGCCATGATTTCTTCCCGTATTATTTTTTTGGCAAGGTCAATATCCGAATTATAACTAATTCCAATATCCACCCATTTGACAATTCGTTCGTCGGTCAAATCTGCGTTTACCAGGGTCTCGTTACTAATTATTGAGTTGGGAATGATAATTCGTCGGTTTTCAAAATCTCTGATAACCGTGTGACGAAGCGTGATGTCCTCAACTACTCCACCTTTACCACTGGCCAAAGTAATCCGGTCATTGATTCGGTAAGGTTTAAAAAGTACGATAAATAATCCTCCGATGATATTACTTATTGCTGCCTGAGAAGCAAAACCTATCGCTACCGCAGCAATACCTGCTCCGGCCAATAGTGAAGCGGCAAGGGTTCGTAACGCATCAATATGGGAGAAGGCCCAACCAAATCCAATAATGTAGATCATCGCCGTCAACAAATGACTGATGAAGCGATATCGGGTTGGATCATTGCCCGACATAATCACCTGCTTTTTTACAAAGCGATTAAAGAAGTAGCGAAATAGTAGGGCCGCTAAAATCGTAAATCCACAAATTGCTACAACGGCTACCAGCTGATATAAATCTATTCCCAAATCTTTAAAATTCATATTTTATAATTTCGCACAAAGATAAGGTATTTGAAAAAGAATGGGTTATAATGTTTTCAATTACAAACCGAAAGACTCAAAATTCTCCGTATCTTGCCAAAAAATTAACCCTATTGAATCTCCGACATCCACTAATCTATCTCTTCGTCATTTTTTTGCTGACGGCCATTTATCTATTTTTTTTCGCGGACTATGATGTAGCCTGGCCGGGATTTTTTTCCATGATGATTTTTTATGGACTCATTTTTTATTTTGGACATTTTGCCACTCGGTACCGCAAAAACAACAACGCCGAAGAGGTATTACTCGCCGGAAGATCTATACCTCTCTACATCGCCATTTTTACCATGAGTGCCACCTGGATTGGCGGTGGGTTTATCAACGGTACCGCCGAAGCAACGGCCAGCAGCGGTCTGCTATGGGTACAGGCGCCGTGGGGTTACGCACTCAGCCTGATCATCGGTGGTCTCTTCTTTGCCCGCAAGATGCGCCGGGGACGTTACCGCACGATGCTTGATCCGATCCGCGAAAAATTTGGCCAGGGTTCCGTTCCACTCTTTTTTCTCCCCGCACTAACGGGAGAATTATTCTGGACGGCTGCGATCCTCACCGCGCTGGGAACTACCTTTGCTACGGTACTGGGAATCGACAATACTACTGCGATCATTCTTTCTGCGCTCGTAGCGATCGGTTATACCATGCTCGGCGGACTCTGGGCCGTAGCGATTACGGATGTTCTACAATTGTTATTATTATTTTTGGGATTATTAATTGTGGTTCCCTCTTCTCTTTCAAAGATCGGCGATTTAGGAGAATTATGGCAAAATTATCAGCTAAAATTCGGGGCTACGGCGACCTTAATTCCTTCCAAAGCTGCTCTGGGTACTTATTTTTGGAACTGGTGGGACTACGCACTGCTCTTGATTTTTGGTGGTATTCCCTGGCAGGTTTATTTTCAACGGGTGCTCTCTGCCAAGGACGAAAAGACCGCCATGTGGTTATCAATTTTTGCCGGATTTATTTGTTTACTAGCGGCCATTCCGGCCGTAATCATCGGGATGATCGGTGCTACTTTTGACTGGACTGCGGTCGGTCTGATGCCGCCACCTGATGCAGCGTCTACCCTGCCCCACGTCATTCGGTATTTGTGTAATCCTTTGGTGTCTACCATCGGACTAGGAGCCATTGCCGCAGCGGTTATGTCTTCGGTAGACTCTTCTATTCTGTCCGCGTCGTCAATGTCCGGCTGGAATATTTATCGTCCATTGTTCAAACCGGGAATTTCCAGTGCAGGCCTGGCTAGTGTTATTAAAAAAATTATTGGAATCGTCGGGGCGGCGGCTACCCTCATTGCTTTACAAGTCGGTAGTGTCTACGAACTCTGGTTTTTATGTAGTGACTTTGTATATTGTTTGTTATTTCCGGTGCTGGTTTGTGCGCTCTTCGATCCGCGGGCCAATCGAATGGGAGCCATTACCGGATTTTTAGTAGCGGCAGTGCTACGATTTGGAGGAGGAGATACGACACTCGGTATTCCGATTTTTCTGCCTTATCCGATGATTGAAAATGGCGTGGTTTTATTTCCGTTCCGAACGGTAGCGATGTTAAGCGGGCTAATTACTATTCTGGTGGTTTCCAGAGTAACTGATAAAATAAAAAAAGGATAAGTTGAAATAAAATTCATATGAATGGGATTGTCCCGTAAAAAGTGTCAGCGCGTAAGTCTTCATTCAGGAAAAGAAGGTAAGCAAATCCAAATGACACACTCGTATGTACAGCCTCGATTTTTTCTTAAAGTATAGCTCAACGAACCACTGTGATATCTCCAGACAATATCTCCCGTTCGCCATCGATATAACTTACGTCCACCAAATAAATATATACTCCGGTAGAAACGGGCTGACCTTTAAATTCTCCATCCCATCCAATCACCGAGGGAAGCGGTAAGGTCTCTGGCAGTTCAAAAAGCAACGCCCCCCAACGGTTGTAAACCTTTACGGAATGAATCACCGCAACATTGGGTCCTGGTGATAAAATAAAATTATCGTTGATCCCATCTTGATTGGGAGAAAAGGCACTTGGAATGTAGAATGGTCGTTCTTTACTGACACTTACAGAGGTGGTATCACTGGCGCTACATCCATCTCCATTGGCAACCGTAACAATGTAAATGCTATTTAAAAACGGTTGAACCTCCGGGCGTAGGCAGGAAACACTGTCACAGTTGATTCCGGACGACTCGTTCCAGTAAATAGTATCCACCACTTGATTGGTGACTACTGGTAAGGTTAGCAAATTCCCAACGTTAATTGTGGTATCATTGGGTAGAGATACGGTGAGGGGCGGCGGTGCCTGAATTTCAAATTCGTACGGAGCTGTACATCCATCGGCATCCTGCACCCAAAGCGTGTAAATACCTACCGCTAAGTCTGGAAATAAAGCAAAGGATTGGAAATTCCCATCATCGATGGCAAAAAGGTACGGACTCATTCCGCCCGTTACCGAATTAACCAAAACAGAACCATCTGCGATGTCGAAACAACTGGCGTCCGTCACTTCATAATCTACTCCTAAATCTTCCCCAACAATCACCGTATAAACGATACTATCACAACCACTCTGATTAGAAAACGTCAAAGTATCAGTTCCCAAAGAATCCGGATCACAACTCACCAGATTAACGTAAGTTGTATCAGCAAGCGCAAGTGTCGTCGTTAAAATTACCGTACTATCACAACCATATTGATTGGCAAAAACATTAGTTTCTGTTCCTACCAAATCAGGGTCACAGACCGTTAAATTTAACATAGTATTTTCAGAACCGAGATAAACAGTTTCAGTAATGGTAATAATACTATCGCAACCCGCTTGACTGGACAAGATCGTTACCGTAGAATCGGCTTGCGCAGGGTCACAGGTTTCTAATAAAATATTCTCTACAATCGGCGCAAAAAATTCTACCTGAGTAATCACCGTACTATCACACCCCATGAATCCGGTTAAATTCTCAACATCCATTCTGATCAAGGTGCTATCACAAGTTACGCTCAAAAACAAGGTCGTATCTGGAGCAATATAGTTGGTAGTAATCGTAGTAATTAAGCTATCACAACCGTATTGACTTTGTAAGGTATCCATAAAAACACCCGCCTGAGTCGGGTCACAAGTGACAACTGCTGAACTAACAAAATTAGTGGGTGTAAATATATTGTTTGTAATTACTACACTATCACATCCCTGATCATTGATCTCCACCACTACTTGTGGCCCGGCCTGATTTGCATCACAAGTATGTCCTGATAATTCAGTCGTATCGGGTGCTACGTAAATAAAATCAATCAACGTAGTACTATCACAACCAAAAATATTTATATCCTGAATCGTCACCAGACCGGCCTGATTTTCATCACAGGTAAATTCCGTTAAGGTGATCGTATCCGGAGCCATATACGTTATTGTATTGATAATGGTACTATCACAAAAATATTGATTATCCACCGTCACGGAAAAGACACCCGCCTGACTTTCATCACAAGTATTCGTAAACAATCGGGTCGTATCCGGTGCTATGTACGTTACGGTATTGATGATGGTACTATCACAAAAGTTTTGGTTGTCCATCGTCATGGAAAAGATTCCCGCTTGCGTTTCATCGCAGGTATTCGCAAATAAGCGCGTCGTATCCGGTGCGATATAGGTTACCGTATTGATGATGGTGCTGTCGCAAAAATATTGGTTGTCCATCGTCATGGAAAAGATTCCCGCTTGCATTTCATCACAGGTAGTCGCAAATAAGCGCGTCGTATCCGGCGCGATATAGGTTACCGTATTGATGATGGTGCTGTCGCAAAAATATTGGTTGTCCATCGTCATAGAAAAAACACCCGCTTGCATTTCGTCACAGGTAGTCGCAAATATCCGCGTAGTATCCGGTGCGATATAGGTTACCGTATTGATGATGGTGCTATCGCAAAAATATTGATTATCCATCGTCATGGCAAAAACACCCGCTTGCATTTCGTCACAGGTAGTCGCAAATATCCGCGTCGTATCTGGTGCAATATAGGTTACCGTATTGATGATGGTACTATCACAAAAATATCGGTTGTCCATCGTCATGGCAAAAACACCCGCTTGCATTTCGTCACAGGTAATCGCAAATATCCGCGTTGTATCCGGTGCGATATAGGTTACCGTATTGATAATGGTGCTATCGCAAAAATATTGGTTGTCCATCGTCATGGTAAAAACACCCGCTTGCATTTCGTTACAGGTAGTCGCAAATAACCGCGTTGTATCCGGTGCGATATAAGTTACCGTATTGATAATTGTGCTATCGCAAAAATATTGGTTGTCCACCGTCAAAGAAAAGATACCCGCCTGTGTTTCATCACAAGTATTATTGAAAAGACGTGTCGTGTCCACGTTCGCAACAAATAAATTAGTCATAACAATACTATCACAACCCGCATAGTTATCCAGGGTGTCTACATACATTCCGGATGTTTTTTGCCAGGCATTCGCCAGGAACAAACTATCTCCGCTACAAATTACTGGGTTGTCGGGAGTTATAGTTACGGCTATATCAGTGATGACTACCTGATCTCCATAAGTACAACCGAACTGATCCGTCACGGTTACCTGATACGTATCGCCCGCAGTAACGATCAATTCCTGGCTGATCTCATTACCAGGCAACCAGAAATAATCTTGTCCGGAATTTCCGGCATCAAGCGAGATAGAATCTCCCGGGCATAAGTAAGCATTTGCTCCCAGGTTTACGGTAAGTGGCTCCGTTGTCACGATGTTAATCGTATCCAATTTTAGACTATTGAAACCATCATGGACGGATAGAACAATCGTCGTATCCTGATCAATCACCAAATTTCTATTCGCTACATTGCTACCATCTTCCCAAGTATAAATACAGCAGTCGCAGGGATTGATCGTAGCATCCAGGTTGAGGCTACCATCTACACAGAAAATCGTATCGTTACCTAAATTAAAATCAAGTGTAGATTCATATTTTAATAACCAAATATCATTGTTTCCACGCGAGGGTTCTGTTTTTTGTGCACTGACATTCGTTGCAGTAATTCCTCCAAGGATAATATCTCCATTCTGCATTGGTAAAGCATAATATAGATTATCGTTTTGGTCTCCACCAAAAACAGCATCTTTTATTTTATTCCCGTTGGCATCGGTGGTAATAAACCAGTAATCAGAGCCACCCAGTAACGGCTCCGTCCGATCAAAGTCATTTGGACTTCTAGAGAGCGAGGCAATTAAGAAGTTACCGTTGTTTGATTGTGTTATTTTAAAAGGCTGATCCCGATCGGAAGCACCAATAGAACGATCCCATAAGACGGTGCCCGTCTGATCAATTTTAACCATCCAGATATCTCTTTCTCCATAGCTGGGCTGTGTCTTTTCTCCGGCCGCACCAGAGTAAGATTCTCCGATCAATACGATGCCTCCATCGTTGGTCATGATCATGTCCCGTAGATTATCTGTATCTGTACTTCCATAAGCCTGATCCCAGAGCGTGTTACCGTTGGCATCCAAATTAACGACCCAGTAATCCGACAATCCTCGAGAAGGAGCGGTTCGATTTCCGTCGTCAAGTGAAAAACTAAGACCACCGACCATGATATTTCCGTTGGGTAATTCTACCAGGGCGAATGGTTGCTCATCTCCCGTTCCACCGAGGGTTCGATCCCAAAGTTGATTGCCATCCGCATCCAGCTTAACCACCCAATAGTCTGATCCGCCAATATTGGCTTCTGATTTGTCAAGGGCAAGACCAGAATCCGAATATCCTGCGAGTACAAATCCTCCGTCGGAAGTTTCTATGAGCGTCGTCATACGATCTTCCGAACTATTTCCCTGAATTGTTTTGTCCCAGAGCTGATTACCATCGCCGTCCGTTTTGACCACCCAATAATCGATACAGTTCCAGCAATCACCAAAAGCAGCAGTCGTTTTGGTTCCGTTAATCCCCGTAGAAGAATGTCCTCCAAGCATAAAGCCACCATCACTCGTTGGGACCAGAACTCGTCCATTGTCAATCAAATTCCCTCCGTAAGTATTTTGCCAGATAATATTTCCGTTGGTTTGATCTACCTTCGCCAACCAATAGTCAGATAGTCCCCGGGAAGCCTGCGTAATCTCTCCGCTAACGTTAGAAGTGTGAGAACCAAAAAAGACAAAGTGACCATCGTCCGTTTCGGCCATCGTTTGTAGCTCTTCGAATCCATCTCCTCCCAGGGTTTTATTCCAGGAGAGATTGGTCTGTGCAGAAAGGTTGAGAATTGGGAACAGAAGGACAAACCACCATAGGCTGGTAGTCAAAAAAACATAAGGACCGAAAATTCTGGTAGAATCTTCTCTGTTCATGGGTTAGCTTTAGTTTTTATAAAAAACTATTGTAATA
>CALLPK010000131.1 GCA_938015415.1 uncultured Saprospiraceae bacterium | reverse complement strand
GATTAGTGGATTAGTGGATTAGTGGATTAGTGGATTAGTGGATTAGTGGATTAGTGGATTAGTGGATTAGTGGATTAGTGGATTAGTGGATTAGTGGATTAGTGGATTAGTGGATTAGTGGAAAATACTCAACTTTTGGACAAGCCCCAAATAAATAAATAAATAAATAACTTTGTCATTTGGCATCCCGCACTTTGTGTTTACCGAAAAGATACTCGGGACAGGCCCATTTTTTTTAGAAAAACTCAATTACTAAAGGTTCAAAAAAATATGAAAAAAAGCCCACGACTATGACCGTCGCGGGCTTTTTTTATTTAAAATCTTTCTGTTCTTTAGCTTAAGAAAGCGTCTGTTTCACTTCGATGATTTCGTAAGCTTCGATTACATCGCCTACTTTTATATCATTGAAATTTTTGATTGACAAACCACATTCCAGTCCATTTTTCACTTCCTTCACATCATCTTTGTGTCGCTTTAGAGAAGCAATTTCTCCTTTCTGTCCTTCCTTGACGGGGAAGACGACGATACCATCACGGATGAGTCGGATGTGGTTGTTTCTAATTACTTTTCCTTCCTGAACAAAACAACCGGCAATTGTACCTACTTTACTAATCTTATAGACTTCCCGTACTTCGACTTGTGCGGTAATCTTTTCTTCTTTGGTTGGTTCCAACATGCCTTCCATCGCCATTTTGATTTCCTCAATGGCTTCGTAAATAATGGAGTACATCTTAATCTCTACGCCTTCTCGTTCTGCGAGCTTACGCGCTCCGAGGGAAGGACGTACCTGGAAACCAATAATGATGGCATCCGAAGCAGAGGCTAAGAGTACATCAGATTCAATGATTTGTCCAACTGCTTTGTGAATTACATTCACCTGAATTGATTCAACGGAAAGTTTGATTAACGAATCAGATAATGCTTCAATAGAACCATCCACATCACCTTTTACAATCAAGTTCAACTCTTTAAAGCTACCTAATGCCAGACGACGACCGATTTCATCCAAACTAATTCGTTTGTTGGCTCTAACGGCCTGTTCGCGGTGAATCTGGGCACGACGAGAAGCCACTTGACGTGCGTCCTGTTCGCTTTCCATGACCTTAAATTTCTCTCCGGCCTGCGGTGCTCCACTCAATCCAAGAACCAGGATTGGTTGTGAAGGACCTACTTTTTTCACTTTTTTACCACGTTCGTTAAACATGGCTTTCACCTTACCAGAATACTCTCCCGCCAGCATTACATCCCCCTGTTTGAGGGTTCCGGTTTGTACGAGTAGTTTGGTAACGAAACCACGACCTTTATCAAGAGATGCTTCAATCACCGTACCGATTGCTTCCCGATCCGGGTTAGCAGACAATTCAAGTACTTCTGCTTCGAGTAATACTTTTTCAAGTAATAAATCAATATTTGCTCCAGTCTTAGCCGAAATATCCTGTGATTGGTATTTACCACCCCAGTCTTCTACGAGGAAGTTCATTTGAGCGAGTTCGCCTTTAATTCTTTCCGGATCCGCACCATCTTTATCAATCTTATTAATCGCAAAAATGATGGGTACCCCAGCCGCCTGAGCGTGACTGATGGCTTCCTTGGTTTGTGGCATGATGTTATCATCCGCTGCTACTATAATGATGGCAATATCCGTCACTTTCGCACCACGCGCTCTCATCGCCGTAAAGGCCTCGTGCCCCGGTGTATCCAAGAAGGTAACCCGTTTTTTGTCCGCTCCTACCGATACCTCGTGCGCTCCAATATGCTGGGTGATCCCCCCGGCTTCCCCCTCGGCAACGTTGGCAGATCGGATATAATCCAGTAAAGATGTTTTACCATGATCAACGTGTCCCATTACGGTAACAATAGGGGCTCGCGGAAGTAAATCCTCTGGGTTATCTACAATTTCTTCATCTTCATCTTGTTCCTCTTCTGCACTAATAAATTCAACTTCGTGACCAAACTCTTCGGCAAGTAGTTCGATAATTTCTGCATCCAATCTTTGGTTGATAGAAACGATTACACCAAGGTTCATACAGGTAGTAATAACCTGTGTAACAGAAACGCTCATCAAACTTGCTAACTCAGAAACGGACACAAATTCCGTTAACTGGAGTTTTCCAGTTTCCTTTTCGCTCTCCAGCGTTTCTTGTTTTTCTCTCATTCGTTCACGGTTATCGCGACGAATTTTGGACCGTTTGTTTTTACCACCTCCCGAAATACGGGCCATTGTTTGTTTGATTTTCTCATCAATTTCTTTTTGAGAAACTTCTTTAACTTCATTACGGCCGCCACGGCGATTGGAATTATTATTTGAACGATTATTCCCTCCAGGTCTCGAGCCTTGTCGTTGTGGTGGTCTATTGTTATTGTTAACAACTACCTGAGTGACTTTCCGCTTTCGACGTTTTTTGGTAGCGTCGGTTGCTTTTGTAGTCTTTTTCTTTTTGGCAGGTTTGAGTTTATCGGCATCAATTTTACCCAAAATTTTGAGCCCTTTTAACTGAGGTGTTTTAGCACGCATCATTTCTTCACCCTCTTTAGCTGGAGCCTCTACACTTGCTGGTGCGTCTTGGACTGCCTCAGCTTCTGCGGTTTTTTCCGAAGCAGGTGTTTCTGCTACTGGGTTTACTTCCTTTTCAGGTTTAACAGCTTTATCTTCAGGTTCCGGCTTTGATTTCTTTTTCTCTTCTTTCTTGCTCTTGGCCTTTGTTTTTTTCTTGGTAAGATCAATTTTACCTTTGATAGTTAAACCATCAAGTTTTGGAGCGTCTGAATCATCCACTTTGTCTGTTTCTTCTGCTTTTCCTACCGCTTCCTCCGGTTTGGTTTCAGCTACAACTGGCTCTTCGACGACAGGCTCTATTTCTGGAGTCTTCTCGACCACAGAAGGAGGTGTCATTTCGACTACTGGTTCTGGTGGCTTAACTTCTGTCGGCGGTGATGCGGGTGGAGGACTAGGAGCAGATGGTGGAGGAGAAAAAGATATTTCCTTTTTTGGAGCTTCCTCTTTTTTAGGAGTGGAGCGAGTGCCAATAACTAATTGGTCGGCTTTTTCTTTGATGGCAGCAGAATTCCGGAATTCCTTGAGTAACTCATCGTACATCTCATCGGAAACCTTAGCTGTAGGCTTATTGTCAATTTCATGACCAACCTTCGCCAAAAATTCGACGATTGTGGTTGTCCCTACATTTAATTCTTTTGCTACCTTAACTAATCTTTGAGCCATTCAATATTTTTTAGTGGCGAAGTAAGCGATATTTGTTAATGATAGACAACAGCCTTTCCGATAAGTAATTAGAATTACATTTTAAATCATTTTAATATAATTATTGGATTTAAAAAACTCATCATAAAACGCTTTTGTCAAATTGAACAAAATAGCCGTAAAACGTAAACATATAAATTGTATATATGGTTCCGGATTGCAAAGATACGAGAAAACTACTTATTATTAAGCGTTATTTTGCTAAAAAACAATGGTTTTCAACCTCTTATTCGGCTATTTTGTACTATATTTTAAAGATTTTACTCTTCTTCTTCTTTTTTCGGTTCTTCTTCTTCAAATTCCGCAGCTAGTACTTTTAGTACTTCATCTACTGTTTCTTCCTCCAAATCAGAGCGTCGAATCAGTTCCTGACGGCTTAATGCCAGTACACTTTTGGCAGAATCACAACCGATATTTTTCAATTCTTCGATGATCCAACCTTCGATCTCATCGCTAAATTCTTCCAATTCAACATCGTCGATTTCGACTTCTACCGTATTTCTGAATACATCAATTTCGAACTCTGTCAAACGACTGGCCAGTTTGATATTGGTACCACCTTTACCGATGGCCAGAGACACTTGTTCTGGTTCCAGATAAACTGATGCCCTTTTTGTTTCAAGATTCAGGTCGATTTTGGTCACCTTTGCTGGTGTCAATGCCCGCTGAATAAACAGGTTGTCATTGCTGGTAAAATTAACAATATCAATATTCTCGTTTTTCAATTCTCTAACGATTCCATGAATTCTAGATCCCTTCATTCCCACGCAAGCCCCTACCGGATCAATTCGATCATCATAAGATTCTACGGCAACTTTTGCACGTTCACCGGGCATCCGGACAATTCGTTTAATCGTAATCAACCCATCTTCGATTTCAGGTACTTCCTGTTCCATTAATTTTTCCAGGAACATACTATCAGTACGTGATACAATTACTACCGGATTGTTGTTTTTCATTTCCACTTTACGAATCACTCCTTTTACCATATCTCCTTTTCGATAAAAATCTCCGCGAATCATTTCGTTACGAGGCATGATTAATTCCGTCCCGGTAGCATCATCTAAAATCAGAATTTCCCGCTTTAGGATTTGGTGCACTTCACCAAGGACGATTTCTCCGATCCGCTCATTATATTTTTTAAATACCTCATCTTTTTCTAATTCCATAATTCTGGAAATTAGGGTCTGACGAGCAGCCATAATCGCACGACGACCAAAATGCTCCAAAAATAGTTGTTCATAACATTCCTCTCCCACTTCGTAATCTTCGTCAATAGCTAGTGCCTCGGAAATTGAAATCTGGCTACGCTCGTCCAGAACCTCACCATCTGGCACAATCTCTCTTACGCGCCAAAGTTCAAGATCCCCTTTTTGGGTATTCACAATTACGTCGAAATTATCATCCGATCCGTATTTTTTTCTAATGAGTGTGCGAAAAACATCTTCCAATACGCGCACCATCGTGGGGCGATCAATGTTTTTTCCAGTTTTAAATTCCGAAAAAGTATCTACCAGATTCATACATTAATTTTTAAAATGTGATTTTTACTTTAGTTTCTTTGATGTTGCTAAAAGGAATAATATCCTGTACAACTACTGTTTTTTTCTTTTTACCTTCCTTGATTCGTTCTTTCCATTCCAAAGTAATCTGCTCTTCGTTTACTTCAATCAAGGTACCTGTTTTTGTTTCTCCTTCCAGTTGTTTTACCTCTAGTTTGCGACCAATATTACGCGGATATTGACGGGGAAACATCAAGGGTCGAGTGATACCAGGAGAAGAAACTTCCAACGTATATTTCTCACCTAACCAGCCTTTTTCATCTATTTCCGCTTCGAGGTGACGACTAATTCGTTGGCATTTGGCAAACGTTATTCCCGAGTCACTGTCTACGTAAATTTCTATTCGCTTGTTTGGTAAACTCTTTATTTCAATGATAAAGCAGTCCGCAAACTCCTCTTCCTGGAACTTTGCTTCTAATAATTGCGTCAACTGAGCTGAAATCACGATGATATTTTCTTAACAAGTAAAAAAAAGAGGGAACCAATTGGCTCCCTCTCCGAGGTTTGTTTGCACAAATATAGGTTATTTTCGTATAAATTCCAAACGATTTATCTGCTTTATCTGGTAAACTCTAACCCTTGTTTTGGTGTTTTAAAGGAGAATTAATCCATCGCTACCATTATGAATATTTCTGACTTACTAAATCGTGCCCTGCAATTAGAATTCCTGACTGCTGAAGAAGGCGTTTTTTTATTTGAAAATGCAACTACTGCTGAACTGATGTACGTCGGTGATAAAATCCGGCAGCATCATGTTCCCGGCAAGGTAGTTACCTGGATTATTGATCGTAATTCCAACACCACTAATGTCTGTATTGCCAATTGTAAATTTTGCAATTTCTACCGTCGTCCTGGTCACGAAGAAGTCTACATTACTTCCATCGAGAATTATAAGAAGAAAATTGAAGAAACTTTCGCCTTCGGTGGAGAGCAGCTTTTATTACAAGGTGGACACCATCCCGATCTGGGACTAAAGTATTACTGTGATTTGTTTAGTGAACTAAAATCACTTTATCCCAATTTAAAATTACATGCGCTCGGCCCACCGGAAATTGCCCACATTACCAAACTGGAAAAATCCACCCATCTTGAAGTGCTAAAAGCACTAAAAGAAGCCGGGCTAGACTCCTTACCAGGAGCGGGTGCGGAGATTTTAGACGACCGGGTAAGACGGCTTATCTCGAAAGGGAAATGTGGTGGACAAGAATGGTTGGACGTGATGCGTGCGGCGCATAAACTTCACCTTACAACTTCTGCAACCATGATGTTTGGACATATCGAAACCAACCTGGAGCGGATGGAGCATTTCGTTGATCTTCGGCAGGTACAATCCGAAAAACCAGCGGATGCGAAAGGATTTTTGGCGTTTATTCCCTGGCCATTTATGGACGAAGGAACTTTATTGAAAAAAATAAAAAGAGCCAGAAATACCTGTACGGGTGACGAGTATATCCGGATGATTGCCATGAGCCGTATTATGCTTCCCAACGTAGTAAATATTCAGGCATCCTGGTTGACGGTTGGAAAGCAAGTGGCTCAGGTTTGTCTCCACGCTGGCGCCAATGATTTCGGTAGTATCATGATTGAAGAAAATGTCGTTTCGGCCGCAGGTGCAGCATTTAGATTTACCGCTTCGGGGATTCAACAGGCGATTCGGGATGCTGGCTTTGTTCCTCAATTAAGAAATCAACAGTATGATTTCCGAACATTACCCGCAAATATTAAGGAGCAGGACTTAAAGGAAGAAGGTATGATTGTGGATTAGTTATATGTTCTATGGTCCGCATCTTTTATCATTTCAATTTTCTCTTTTACATCAGAAAACTGTGCTAAACATTCTTCTAAATATTCTTTATGTTATATAATAAAATTCAGGAAGCTATTGACTTTATTCAACGTAAAGTTTCCTTTAAACCTGAGACGGGTATTATTCTCGGTACGGGACTGGGCGGATTAGTTGACGATATTGAAATTATTGGTGAAATATCTTATAAGGATATTCCGCACTTTCCCAAAAGCACCGTTGCCAGTCATCAGAATCGGCTTGTTTTCGGAACCCTCGCAGGACAGCCTGTAGTAGCCATGGCCGGAAGATTTCATTATTACGAAGGCTATTCGATGCAGGAGGTAACCTTTGGGGTTCGCGTTTTAAAATTTTTAGGAATTAAAGAATTAATTGTGAGTAACGTGGCGGGTAGTACGAGTCAGCATATTTTTCCCGGCGATATTGTTTTTATTAAGGATCACGTTAATTTACAACCAGAGAATCCACTACGGGGTGCAAACGACGAACGACTTGGCGTTCGCTTTCCTGACATGATGAAAGTCTATAATTTGGAGAAGAATCAACGTGCTTTGGCGATTGCCAAACAAGCTGGTATTCGCGCCCACGAAGGCGTATATGTTTGCTTACAAGGTCCAAATTTAGAAACGCCCGCTGAGTACGAATTTTTACATCGCATCGGTGGCGACCTGGTCGGTATGTCTACCGTTCCGGAAGTGATTGTGGCTCGGCATTCAGGGTTGTCCGTTTTTGCATTATCCGTCGTTTCTAATCAATGTTACCCCAAAGAAATTATCAAAGAAACAACATTAGAATCGGTCATTGCACTCGCTCAGGAAACTGCCCCTAAAATGTGTCAGATTGTTAAAGGGATTCTCAAAAAAGAAGACTCATAATCTGTTGATTACAAGTCTTTCTATAAACGAATTTATATAAAAAAATGCTTTTTTTGGTTAGGCTGGCTGAGCCTATTTATACTTTATATTTTAGCTGTCTTTAATTAGAAATATCCGACGATCCACTGCTGTGTACTTTCACCTGAGAGGGATTGCCTTTATAGGTAATATCACTCGCTCCAGAAGCACTGGCATCAATGGATTCAGTCGTATAAATCTCTACGTCAGAACCGCCACTAGCACTAACATGACCGTGTTTTACCACGAAATTTTTGGCTTCTACATCAGACCCGCCACTACAGCTGATATTGATCTTATCCGCACTTCCCATCAGATCAATATCAGACCCTCCAGAAGCATTACATTCAACGCTGTTAGCGGTCAATTCCATCTCAAAATCTGATCCGCCACTTAGATTGATCTCAATATTATTCATTTTCCAATTCCCTTTTCCGTAGACATCAGACCCACCACTAGCCGAAATTTCATTTAGCTCCGGAACATAGACAATTGCCTCCATTTTCCCCTTGGCTTTTTTCCAATTATCCACCTTAATGACGAGAGTACCATTTTTTACCTCCGTAATGATGTGTTCCATGATTTCTTTTTTCGCCTTGACGGAAACGCTTGTTTTTTTAGATTGGTAAAGATGAAGGTCAATTCCATATCCTACACTTACTGCGTCAAAACTACCCACTTTTCGATCTTCTTCAATTCGATTAGCATCATTGTCTCCCCACTGAGCAGAAAGCATGAGCGTAGATGATAAAAATAAAAAACAAAGGGTGAGCTGTTTAAAGATGGTTAAATTTTTCATACTTGATTTATTTAAGTTTATTTTATTTTTCCGTAAAAATTTTGAGGAAAATTTTGTATCATCGTGTCTTATCTAATGACACCTTCTGCCCCTAATGACAAAGCAGTTTTTAAAAGGTTGCGAGATATTTATTTTTGAGGAAAATTTTTAAAATAACTATGACTAAACGTAAATTCTACGCCCTGAAAGCGGGTAATCTCAATAATTTAAAAATAGTCGAAGAAAATTTACCCGACCCACCTGCTGGTCAGGTGACCGTGGCGGTATCAGCTATCGGACTTAATTTTGCGGATATTTTTGCCATGTTTGGCTTGTATAGTGCCACCCCAAAAGGCACTTTCATTCCTGGATTAGAATACGCAGGAACTATTTTAAAGACTGGACCTGGTGTTACTTCTGTGAAAATTGGCGACCGGATTATGGGCGTCACCCGATTTGGTGCTTATACCACTCATCTGAACATCGAAGAAACTTACGTAATCCCTATTCCGGATGGCTGGACAGACGAAGAAGCGAGTGGTTATCTGGTTCAGGTTTTAACCGCTTACTATGGCTTGACCTATCTGGGCAGACTGGAAAAAGAAGAAACCGTACTCATTCATAGTGCAGCAGGTGGGGTTGGAATTTTAGCCAACCGAATTGCCAAAAAATATGGTGCATTTACGATCGGTACCGTAGGTAGTGCAGCTAAAGTAGATTTTTGTAAAAAAGAAAAATACGACCGTGTAATTGTCCGAAGTAACAATTTTGGAAATGATCTGAAAAATGCTTTGGGCGACCGTAAATTGAATGTAGTGATGGAATGTATTGGAGGAAAAATTTTCAATGAAGGCTTTAAGCAGATGACGGAACAGGGACGAATGGTGATTTATGGCGCGGCGCAATATGCCTCTCCAGGGAAACGACCTAATTATTTAAAGGCCGCCTGGATGTTTTTAAACCGGCCCAAAATTGATGCACAGGGGCTAGCCGAAGAAAACAAAACGGTGAGTGGTTTTAATCTGATTTATTTATACGAAAAAGCAGAACTACTCCATCAGTTATTAAGTGAACTCAAAGAACTGGACCTGGAGAAACCTCACGTCGGGAACGTTCTTGAGTTTGATAAAATGATCGACGCTATTCAATTATTTCAGACCGGAAAAACAGTTGGCAAGGTCGTGGTAAAAGTACCCAAACCTAGCTAAAACATACCTTGTAATAAAAATGTTGATATAGATTAAAAAAGAAAAGAAAGTGCAGCAGGACAGAATTATAGATAGCTATCAAGGAAAAGAAAAAGGACCATTACTATTCGTATTGGGTAGCATCCACGGGAACGAACCGGCCGGAACTCTGGCCTTGCAAGAACTGTTTTCCATGCTCAAAGAGGAACCACAAAAAAATCTCCGATTCAATTTTCATGGGAGACTCGTTGGTATCCGCGGTAACCTCCGGGCTATTGAAAAAAATCAACGTTTTATTGACAAAGATTTGAATCGACAATGGACGACCGAAAATATTAATCGCATTACTTCCAACCCAATCACCTCCCTTGATTCTGAAGATCAGGAATTGCGGGAACTCATTGATTGTATTACTTCGGAAATCGCCAATTATCAGCCAAAAGAAATCATCCTACTGGACTTACACACCACGACGGCTTACGGAGGGATTTTCACCATAGTTTCCGATGACCCGAAAAGTATTTCCATCGGATTAGCAATGCACGCACCGGTAATTAAAGGTTTATTAAAAGGTATATCAGGAACTTCGCTGCATTATTTTAACACTAAAAATTTTGGTATTTCCACTACCGCGCTTTGTTTTGAATCCGGCCAGCATAATGAACCGATGGCCATCACTCGTGCTGTTTCTGCCCTCGTCAGTTTTCTCCGGGCGACCGGAGCGGTCAAACCCGAAGACGTCGAACACCGACACGACTTCCTGCTAAAAACCCACGCTGAAAATTTGCCTTCAATAACGGAACTCGTCACCGTTCATTCGATCAAACAGGAAGATAATTTTATCATGCAGCCAGGCTTTACTAATTTTAAAAAAATAAAAAAAGGTACGCTATTGGCTACGGATATAAATGGAAATATACTCGCTCCTTGCGATGGAATGATTTTAATGCCGCTGTATCAACCGCAGGGAGACGACGGTTTCTTTATTATAAAGGAAGTAAAAGCGGAAATAAATCACATAAAAAAAGCAGCACCGTAAAGTCCTGCTTCTCTTGTTCTAAAATTTTTCACTCATTTTGAAATTACCGGCCCATATGTACCAGCAAGATAGAAATATCCGCCGGAGAAACACCACTAATTCGACTCGCCTGGCCAATCGTATGCGGACGCATATCCGTCAACTTTTCCCGCGCCTCTGAACTCAAGGATTGTAATTCTGCATAATCCATATCCGGTCGTAACTTTACAGACTCCAGACGATTCATTTTATTGACCATCTCTTGTTCTTTCTGAATATAACCCTCGTACTTCATGTTTATTTCTGCCAGATTAACAGACTCCGCGTCGTACGGTGAAAGTGTTTCTTTCAAATCTGGAAGATGCTGTCGTAATAAAGCAATATCAATGTTAGGTCGAATTAATACGCTATGCAATTTAAGTTTTTGCTTTAACGGAGCAGAATTTTGTCCTTCCAACATCGTATTTAATTCATCCGGCCCTACACTAATTGCTCGAAACCGTTTTTCAACAGCAGCGGCAGCAGCTACTTTTTCGTTTACTCGTTCCATCCGCTTTTCCATATTGATGACCCCGAGTTTATCCGCAATCGGAGACAAACGAATATCCGCATTATCCTGACGAAGTAATATGCGATATTCGGCCCGGGAGGTGAACATTCGGTACGGTTCTTTCGTCCCTTTATTTACTAAATCATCAATCAATACACCGATGTAAGCTTCAGATCTTTTGAGAATTAATGGTTCTTCCTCATTAATGGCCAAATGCGCATTCATTCCCGCCATTAATCCCTGACAACCAGCTTCTTCGTATCCAGTCGTTCCATTAATTTGTCCCGCAAAAAATAGATTCTTTACTTTTCGGGTTTCCAGATTTATTTTTAATTGCGTTGGCGGAAAATAATCGTATTCGATGGCATAACCAGGACGGAACATTTTGGCATTTTCAAAACCTTCAATCTGACGCATTGCTTTGTATTGTACATCTTCCGGAAGAGAGGAGGAAAAACCATTCACGTAAATTTCTACGGTGTTCCAGCCTTCCGGCTCCACAAATAACTGATGACGATCTTTGTCGGCAAAGCGATCAATCTTGTCCTCAATTGAAGGACAATACCGAGGTCCAACTCCCTGAATACGCCCATTAAACATTGGCGAACGATCAAAGCCGGTTCGTAGGATATCGTGTACTTTTTTGTTGGTGTACGTAATATGACAAGGGCGTTGATTTTTCAATACTGGTGTGTCGGTATACGAAAATCTTCCTGGCGTCTCATCACCCGGTTGTAATTCCATCCGGTCCCAATCTAATGAACGACCATCAACCCGTGGTGGGGTTCCCGTTTTCATACGTCCGGATTCAAATCCAAGCTCCACCAATTGTGCCGTGATTCCGGTGGCTGCTCTTTCTCCCGCCCGGCCTCCGCCAAATTGTTTTTCGCCAATATGAATTAAACCATTCAGAAAAGTACCGTTGGTCAGAATAACGGACTTACTTTCTATTTCCAGTCCAATACCCGTTTTCACACCGATGGCAATACCATCTTTTACCAGTAAGCCGGTAACCATCTCTTGCCAAAAGTCAATATTCGGATGTGCTTCCAGCATCAGTCGCCACTTTTCCGCAAAACGCATCCGGTCACTTTGTGCGCGTGGGCTCCACATGGCAGGACCTTTAGACTTGTTGAGCATTCTAAACTGAATCATCGTATGATCTGTCACGATCCCGGAGTAACCACCGAGAGCGTCTATCTCCCGAACGATCTGCCCCTTTGCAACACCACCCATAGCAGGATTACACGACATCTGTGCGATGGTGTTCATATTCATGGTAGCCAGTAATACTTTCGAGCCCAAATTGGCCGCCGCCACGGCTGCTTCACAACCAGCATGGCCCGCTCCTACCACAATCACATCATACTTTGGAAACATTATTCAATATTTTTATTAAAATTGTACTTACAAATTTACGAAAATAGAACCAGAATGTCAGGTGCTAAGTTCCCAGTAAGATTTTGATGTAAAAACAAAAAGTTTTGAGTTTGAAGAAACCATTCGGTAGGTTTCAACGTTATATTAACATTAAATAGGCCCAATTAAACGTATTCAATTTCTTTACGTCTAATTGAAAAATATAAGACCATGGAAGTCAAAATCACTAAAGGCATCAAAATATCGGTAGACTGCACGTATCAGGAAGAGCAGTCCAACCCTGCTAAGCAACAGTTTGCCTTTTCGTACCAGGTAACGATCGAAAATCAAAGCCAGCATACCGTTCAGTTAATCAAAAGACATTGGTATATCTTTGATGCCTGTGCTATTCGCCGTGAGGTAGAAGGTGACGGAGTTATCGGTGAAAAACCAGTTTTAAAGCCCGGCGAGAGTCACAGTTATCATTCGTGGTGTCCACTACAAAGTGGAATTGGAACGATGTGTGGATATTATACCATGCTCAGAATTACCGACAATGCAAAATTTAAGGTGGAAGTTCCACAATTTAATATGATGGCCCCCGTGATGATGAACTAGTTATAGTGTAGTGTATTCTAAGCGCGGGTCTCTTCCAAAGATACAATAACTGGTTCTTCTCCTTTAGCGGGATGTTGATTAAACAAATTACTGTGTGTTTGATACAGATCGGGGAGTTGTGTTTTAAATCTTTCTGGAAAGGAGAAAAAGAAAACGACACTAACTGCCCAGATATCTAAATTTTCCAAACCTACAAATCCTTCTACTTTTTTTCGTGGGAAACGGCTTATTTTCTCAAAATCAGCCCAAAGATCTTCTGATAGCTCCGGATAAGCTACTTCGGGGCGACTCAACTGAAAGACTTTTGCATATTCGTAAAGTCCAATATTGAAATATTGATCTGCGTGTAACGTACCCGGCATCAAGTGATCCATGGCAAAAAGCAGGACTCCATCTTCAGCAAAAATTTCCGATGCGTGGAAACTCTTTGGATACTGAATTGTAGGAAATGTCCCGGGATAAATGACGATTCTTTCGAACATATTCAATAGATAATCCTTTTGTCCAAAGGTGAGTTGAACAATATTTGCGGCCACTACTCCTTTGACATCTTCTGGTATTTCTTCAATTACTTGTGCCCTGAAATCATTGGCTTCAATGTACAATGCGACTCTTGTTCTGAATTTTTGCTTGTTTTTATCCGAAAGCCGTTGGTAATATGGCAATCGTTGTTCAAAAATTTTCCGGAGGGGTGCTTCTACATCCGGCGGATATTTTTGGTACCACCACCAGTCGATGGCCGGTTGTAAAAAGTAGATACCAATGAGATAAATGACGAATGGCACCATATATAAGGCGTAATCTTCATTTTTGTACCAGGTAATGTAAAGGAAGGCCGCGAAGCCAATTAAACCCGGAATAGCCAATATTTTAGAAAGAGGTAGTCGCATTATTTTGATTTAAGGATGAAATTTAAAAAAAATATTCAAGAAGTGTCCGATAAACTTGTGGATTAGCTAAAAACAATATAGATTTGCAATCGCTTCTTAAAAAGGTGCCTTAGCTCAGTTGGTAGAGCAATGGACTGAAAATCCATGTGTCCCTGGTTCGATTCCTGGAGGCACCACAAAATTTTTCTCGTTTATGTACGCAAGTATTTTTCATCATCATCATTTATTAACTGATCTCTCAGACAGATAGATGATGCCTTGTTGAAAATTAAACGATTCTTAATTAAAGCGGTTTATCAGTTGTCTGATAAACCGCTTTTTCTATTTACACTATTTTTTTTGATAAAATAAAAAATTATGGGTCAACCCCGATTAAAAATCGCCATCCAAAAATCCGGCAGACTGCAAGAAGACTCCCTCCAGATGCTCAAAGAATGTGGAATCTCTATTGATAACGGCAAAGACCAACTAAAGGCACAAGCCCGGAATTTCCCACTGGACGTACTTTACCTCCGGAACTCTGATATCCCCCAATACGTACAGGATGATGTAGCGCATCTAGGCATTGTAGGCGAGAACTTGTTAGTAGAAAAGCAGAAAGACATTCAAAAAGTACTTCCACTTGGATTCTCCAAATGCCGACTTTCCATTGCAGTACCTAAAGAGATGGACTATGCCGGACCTGCCTGGCTCAACGGTAAGCGAATCGCCACTTCTTATCCGGTCGCTTTAAAAGGCTTTTTAAAAGAAAAAAATCTAACTGCCGATATTCACGAAATTTCCGGATCGGTAGAAATTGCACCGGGCATCGGGCTCGCCGACGCCGTATGTGACCTGGTTAGCAGTGGTAGCACATTATTTAAAAATAACCTGGAAGAGAAAGAAGTACTTTTTAAATCTCAGGCCTGCCTGGTTGCGGGGAATATACCGAAAAAATTAGAAGCCACCTATCAACAGCTAATTTTTAGATTGGAATCAGTACTAGAGGCAAAAAACAATAAGTACCTGCTGATGAATGCTCCGAATGATAAAATTGAAGAGATTATCAAAATTCTACCGGGCATGAAAAGTCCTACCGTGATGCCACTTGCTACGGAGGGCTGGAGTTCCGTCCATACCGTCATCAACGAGCAAAAATTCTGGGACATTATTGGAAAACTAAAAAACCACGGTGCACAAGGTATTCTGGTTATTCCAATTCAGAAAATGATTTTATAAAAAATAGATTATGAAAATTTATCAAAATCCAGACAATTTGCTTTCACAAAAAATACTTCAACGACCTGTCCACGAAGCCAAAAATCTGGAGGTCATCGTGGGAGGTGTGTTACAAAAAGTTCGCGAAGAAGGAGATCTTGCCCTGAAAAATTTTACCGAAGAATTTGATCACGTAGCTATTACTAATTTTAAAGTAACCGAGAACGAAATTGAGACGGCCAAAAATCAAGTAGCTCCCGAATTAAAAAAAGCGATTCAAATTGCCAAGTCAAACATTGCTGTTTTTCATCAAAGCCAAAAAAGTGACCCGCCTCGTATTGAAACCATGTCCGGGATCGAATGCTGGCAAAAAAGTGTCGGTATTGAAAAGGTAGGTTTTTATATTCCCGGTGGGACCGCGCCGCTTTTTTCTTCCGTTCTCATGATGGCCGTCCCTGCTCAGATTGCGGGCTGTAACGAAATGATCCTTTGTACACCACCACAAAAAAATGGTAGCATCAATCCGGTGATTTTATACACGGCGGATCTTTGTGGCGTTACCCAAATTTTTAAAGTGGGAGGAGCGCAGGCGATCGCAGCAATGGCTTATGGAACGGAAACGATTCCTGCGGTTTATAAAATTTATGGTCCCGGGAATCAATACGTTACCGCAGCTAAGCAACTGGTCAGTCAACAGGGAACGGCTATTGACATGCCAGCTGGGCCTTCGGAACTAATGGTTGTGGCAGACCATACCGCAGAGGCCAGTTTTGTAGCAGCAGATCTTTTATCCCAGGCAGAACACGGCGTGGACAGTCAGGTCGTATTGGTCACTTTTGATCTGGATTTTGCAAAAAAGGTTTTAGCAGAAGTTGATATACAACTAACAAAGTTACCACGCCAGGAAATTGCAAAAAAAGCCCTCGAAAATAGTCCGGTTTTAATTTTGGAAAATCGTAAGTCTGCGCTAAGCATAATCAATCAATACGCGCCGGAACATTTGATTCTTGCCGTTGAAGCAGTCGAGGCTTTCGCCGAAAAGATCACCAATGCAGGTTCTATTTTTATGGGCAATTATACACCAGAATCTGTGGGCGATTACGCAAGCGGTACAAATCATACTTTACCAACCAACGGCTACGCTCGCAGTTACAGCGGCCTGAACCTGGATGCGTTTGTTAAAAAAATTACGTTTCAAAAATTGAGCGCAACGGGTTTACAGAATATTGGTAAAACGGTAGAACTGATGGCAGAAGCGGAACAATTACAAGCGCATAAAGAAGCAGTGAGTGTGAGGTTGAGGTTTTTAATAAATGGTGGGAGTAATGAATAATTTGGTAATGAAATAATGCACTGCTATCGTATTTCTTGTTAGTGAACAATCTGCTTTATTCGTAAGAAACAACAGACTTTAATAGGAACCTCACAATTAATTAGGATGGATTTAATTAAAAAACTAGTTAGGGAAAATATTTTGGCGATGACGGCTTATGCTTCGGCTCGGAGTGAATTTACGGGAGTAGCGGAGGTGTTTTTGGATGCAAACGAAAATCCATTTGATACTGGACTGAATCGTTATCCGGATCCGTTACAAAAGGAATTGAAAGAAAAAATTGCTTTTGAAAAACAAGTAAATTCGGAGCAGATATTTTTAGGAAATGGCAGTGACGAAGCGATTGATTTATTGATCAGAATATTTTGTGAGCCGGGCAAAGACGAAATCATTACGCTACCACCGACCTACGGAATGTATAAGGTTTCGGCGGCATTGTCTGATATTAACATTGTCACCATTCCGTTAACTACTGATTTTAAAATAAATACAAAAGAAGTCCTCAAACGTGTCGACGATCGTTCTAAAATTCTCTTTATTTGTAGTCCAAATAATCCAACTGGAAATGATATTCCACTGGAGCAAATCACCGCATTACTCGATAATTTTACGGGAATTCTGGTGGTAGACGAAGCCTACATTGATTTTTCAGAACAAGACAGCTGTACAAAATTGCTCACAAAATACCCTCGCCTGGTCGTTTTACAAACTTTTTCTAAAGCGTGGGGCTTAGCAGGAATTCGTCTGGGGATGGCCTTTGCAAGTCCGGAAATTATCCAGCTTTTAAACAAAGTAAAACCGCCTTATAACATCAATCAATTAACCCAATCCGCGGCCTTAAAAGCATTGGATAATGTAAAAGAGAAAGAGGCCAATGTACAGTCCGTTTTACAACAAAGAACATTTTTGGAGCAAGCTTTCGCTACCCTAAATTTCACTAAAAAAGTCTATCCGTCTGATGCTAATTTTTTACTAGTACAGATGGATGAACCACGAGTCGTTTACAATTACCTATTAAAAAATAATATCATTGTACGCGATCGTTCCACTGTAACTAAATGCGCCGGTTGTTTACGTTTTACCGTTGGTACGCCCGCTGAAAATGAACGACTGATCACAGTCTTAAAAAACTTCAAAACTAATTTCTCCGTATGAAAAAAGTATTATTTATCGACCGTGACGGCACCCTGGTCATCGAACCACCCGTAGATTACCAACTGGATTCTTTAGAAAAACTGGAGTTTTACCCCGGTGTCTTTCAGTACCTTTCCCGAATCGTAAAGGAGCTTGATTACGAACTTGTGATGGTAACCAATCAGGACGGCCTCGGCACGGATAGCTTTCCGGAAGACACCTTTTGGCCGGCCCATCATAAAATGATGCAAGCCTTTACCAACGAAGGGATTGAGTTCGCAGCGGTGCATATTGACCGGAGTTTTCCCGCCGACATGGCACCAACCCGTAAGCCGCGTACCGGCCTCTTAACGGAATACATCGAAGGAGATTATGATCTGAAAAATTCCTTTGTTTTAGGTGACCGATTGACCGATATGGAGCTTGCTAAAAACTTGGGTGCCCAAGGGATTTTTATTTCGCAGGATACCGGGCTGGGAGACGAAGAACTTTCTACTAAAAAACAAGAACTGGATAAAACCATTGCATTAACCACCCAAAGTTGGGAAGCGATTTATCAATTTCTAAAACTACCCGCCCGTACAGCCATAATCCAGAGAACCACCAAAGAAACCACGATTGAAATTGAACTTAATCTCGACGGAACTGGTCAGGCTAAAAACGAAACCGGGCTGGGATTCTTTGATCATATGCTCGACCAATTGGCGCGGCATTCTGGTTGTGACCTGACCGTTAAAGTTAAAGGCGATTTACACATTGACGAACACCATACGATCGAAGATACGGCGCTGGCACTTGGTAGTGCCTACCGACAAGCATTGGGTGATAAAATGGGCATTGAGCGTTATGGTTTTTCGCTACCGATGGATGATTGTCTGGCACAGGTGGCGCTGGATTTTGGCGGTCGTCCCTGGCTAATGTGGGAAGCAGATTTTAAAAGAGAAAAAATTGGAGATATGCCAACGGAGATGTTTTATCATTTTTTTAAATCGTTTTCCGATACGGCGCTGGCCAATCTGAATATAAAAGCAGAAGGCACCAACGAGCACCACAAAATCGAAGCTATTTTTAAGGCTTTCGCCAAATCTATCAAAATTGCCGTAAAAAGGGATGTTAAAAATATGCGCTTGCCATCTACGAAAGGGATTTTGTAAAATTGCTATTGGCCGTTGGCTATTTGCTTCCGTCGAACGTGATTGAAGAGCGTAAATAGCTACTTAAAACTAAAAACATGAAAAGTGTAATTATTGACTACAATGCTGGAAACGTAAGATCCGTTCTTTTTGCACTGGAGCGACTTGGTGTCACAGCGGAGTTGACTAGTGACCTTGAAAAAATAAAAGCAGCGGATAAAGTCATTTTCCCTGGCGTGGGTGAGGCTAAAAACACGATGGCTCATTTACGTAAAACCGGATTGGCGGATACTATTTATAATTTAAAACAACCAACATTAGGAATCTGCCTGGGCATGCAATTGCTTTGTGAGCATTCAGAGGAAGGGAATACGGATTGTCTAAATATTATTCCAATGAAAGTCAAAAAATTTGCGGCTACCACACCAAGTCAAAAAATCCCACACGTGGGCTGGAACAAAATAAGGTTCGAAAAAAATGCGCCATTGCTGCAAAAAAACAAATCGGGTGACTATGCTTATTTTGTGCACAGTTATTACGTTGAAAATGGGGCATACACTACAGCAACCTGCGATTACATTTTACCATTTAGTGCGGCCTTACAAAAAGACAATTTTTACGCGACGCAATTTCATCCGGAAAAATCGGGTGACGTAGGCGAGCTTATTTTAAAAGAATTTATAAATTTATAAGATGCTTATTATTCCGGCGATTGATATTATTGATGGGAAATGTGTACGCCTTACGCAAGGTGATTACAATCAGAAAAAAGTATATAACGAACACCCACTCGAAGTAGCCAAAGCGTTCGAAGATGCGGGCATCACGCACCTGCATTTGGTCGATCTTGATGGTGCCAGAGCGAGTCAGATTGTCAATTATAAAGTGCTGGAAAAGATTGCCAGCAAGACTTCGTTGACCATTGACTTTGGCGGTGGGTTAAAGTCTGACAAAGACGTTTACATCGCTTTTGAAAGTGGAGCAAATCAGATTACCGGCGGAACCATCGCCGTAAAAGGAGCAGAAATTTTCACAAACTGGATCAAAAAATACGGCGGTGAAAAAATAATTTTAGGCGCGGATGTCAAAGATCGTAAAATCGCGGTACACGGCTGGAAGGAAACGAGTAAACTGAACTTATTCGACTTTGTAGCCGATTATCAAAAAAAGGGAATTCAAAGTATCATTTGTACCGATA
Organism: uncultured Saprospiraceae bacterium; assembly: GCA_938015415.1. GTDB lineage: Bacteria > Bacteroidota > Bacteroidia > Chitinophagales > Saprospiraceae > JALZUU01. The sequence goes on along the minus strand of CALLPK010000131.1, from coordinate 4,316 downwards.
TCGCCAAAGATGGAATGCTGGAAGGCGCCGCAACAGATTTATATAAAGAACTAATTGACCGTTTTTCCGAATTAAAAATTATCGCCAGCGGTGGCGTATCCGACCTCGCCGATTTGGAGCGTCTGGCGGAGATTGGTTGCTACGGAGCGATTGTAGGAAAAGCCATTTACGAAGGCCGGATTCAATTGGAGGATTTACGGATTTTTTAATCTCAGTTTGTAGCCGAGATACATTGTGCAAGCGTGCAGATTGTATTATTTTTATTAAAAATTACACCTTTTGACTCCACGTGAAGTCTTCAATTCAACAACTCAACATTTCAACAGCAAAAATATGTTAGCAAAAAGAATTATTCCTTGTCTGGATATTAAAGATGGCCGAACGGTGAAGGGCGTGAATTTTGAGCAATTGCGGGATGCGGGCGACCCGGTAGAGTTGGGTTGTCGGTACGTGGCCGAAGGAGCGGATGAACTGGTCTTTTTGGATATTACGGCGACGCACGAAAAACGGAAAACCTTAGCAGCGTTGGCTAGAAAAATTGCAAAGCATTTGAATATTCCATTTACTATTGGTGGAGGAATCAGATCAGTGACTGATGCAGATATCTTATTGAACGCAGGAGCAGACAAGATCTCGGTCAACTCAGCAGCAGTACGGGACCCGGCGTTGATTTCACGGTTAGCAGATCAATTCGGGTCACAATTTGTGGTGGTCGCAGTGGATGCCAAAAAAGTAAATGGAGAGTGGCTGGTACACCTCAACGGAGGCAGAGTTGCCACAGAACACCGACTTTTGGATTGGGTAAAAGAAAGTGAAAATCGCGGTGCGGGGGAGATTCTATTTACCTCCATGAATAACGATGGCACTAAAGCTGGATTTGCCTGTGAGGCTCTGGCAGCGGTTGCCGAGCAAGTAAGTATTCCGGTAATTGCTTCGGGCGGAGCGGGCAGTATGGAACATTTCCGCGACGTATTCACGCATGGTAAAGCAGATGCGGGTTTAGCAGCAAGTATTTTTCATTTTAAAGAAATAGAAATCCGTGATCTGAAAAAATATTTAGCGGATCAACGAATTCCGGTGCGTCTTTAGGATTTACATAAACATTCCTAAGCCACCAAAGGCCAAAGAGCCTAAAATTCCGATAGCGTAAAACCCTACAAAAACAGCAGTAAATATACCCCAGAATTTAAAAACAGATTTCATATTCATAAAAGATTCGGACAGCGATTGCTGGTCATTAGCATCCAGCGCAGTTTTCATTTTAGTGGAAAACCGATAGAGGTAAAGGGTAGGAAAAAAATACATTGCGATCATAAGCCCATAGAAAACAATAATAAATCCCATACTCATACTAGCCAGAGGATCTTCTTCACTTATACCAAAAGCAACTCCTCCAACAACTAAAATAAATAGCATAAATATAACCATCAACCCAATAAAAACAAATGCCACGATACTCAGAAATTTACCCCATTTTGCGGTTTCATAGAGATAGGACTTGATTTCTTCGGTAATATTTACATTTCCAGTTGTAAAATTATCGTCAAGTGGATGAGAAGTTTCCATAAAAAAAGCATTTTTGAATTTAAGAATTAGTATAAAGGTAAAGTATAAATAACAATAAAGAAAAATTTTATGAAAAATATATTGTCAAAGGATTTAGATTTTGAAAAAGGAAACGGTCTCATTCCCGCCATCATTCAGGATCACCAGACGGGTAAAGTACTGATGCTCGGGTATATGAACGAAGCCGCTTTTGAAAAAACTAAAACAGAAAAAAAAGTTTGTTTTTACAGTCGTACCAAAGAACGCCTGTGGACTAAAGGAGAATCATCCGGTAATTTTTTAGAAGTTATTGACATTAAAAAAGATTGTGATCAGGACACGTTGTTAATCACCGCTAAACCGCTTGGTCCGGTATGCCATACCGGACAGGATACCTGTTTTGACGAAAAAAATATAGATACTAATTTTCTTAAATACCTGGAATCGATTATCCAGAATCGAAAAAAATCACCCACCGACACCTCTTATACTTCCAGCCTATTTAAAAAAGGAATCAACAAGGTAGCCCAAAAAGTAGGGGAAGAAGCGGTCGAACTAGTCATTGAGGCCAAAGACGATAATCGCGACCTTTTTCTTGGAGAAGCGGCAGATTTGCTGTATCATTACCTGGTATTGTTGACCGCCAAAGATTTTGAACTAGAAGACGTCTTAACTGTCTTAAAAGAAAGACATAAATAAATTTTCTATGGAAAGAAGAGAATTTGGCAAAAAATCCCGTCCACCAAAGACTTGGTGGCAAAAAATATTATTATTTTTCAAATTTTATGCAAGTAATCAAACTGGATGGGGTCATCACGATCGTATGCAAGAACGAAAAAGAAAATCAAAATTTGACCGATGGTAGATTTATCCGTAGCGTACTGTTCCTCCTCTTTTGGAATTTTTAAAATTACCGGAGACGAGAAAGGTATTCAGTCGATTCAACTGACGCCAAAGAAAGTACTACCCGAGCAGGTCGTCCCCGCTTCATTAAAAGAAGCGGTTCGTCAACTGACCCAATATTTTAATGGTCGTCGAAAAGCGTTTGATCTTAAACTAAATTTTGGTGACGCACCCGCTTTTCACCAGGAAGTCTGGCAAGAGTTAACTACTATTCCCTATGGTCACACCACCAGTTATTCTGCTATTGCCAGCACCTTGGGCGATGCAAATAAAATGAGGGCTGTAGGACAAGCAAACCGCAGTAATCCTATTCCCATCGTTGTTCCTTGTCATCGGGTCATTGCCAAAAGCGGAAAACTACAAGGTTATTATTATGGTCTGGAAATGAAACGAAAATTACTGGAACTCGAGAATCCTATGAGTTTTGCTAGCCAGGGATCGTTATTTTAGGTCTTTTCAGAAAACAAAGTTCTTTTAAATTCATACCCACCTATGCCACAAAAACGAAGAACCTTCCTCAAGACGACCTCTTTAGGATTAAGTGCTTTAGCTACCGGTACCGCTTATCATTGTCAGGGAAAAAATACGGCGATCACAAATATCACCCACCCCATCATTATCTCAACCTGGGATCATGGAATGGCCGCTAATAAAGTTGGACTCCATATTCTAAAAAATAAAGGCAGTGCGCTGGATGCCGTCGAAAAAGGCGTGATCGTTGTCGAAAATGATCCCGCAGTACAGACCGTAGGACTGGGCGGATTTCCAGATCGGGAAGGAATTGTAACACTCGACGCGTGTATTATGAAAGGCGATGGTCAGTGTGGCTCCGTCGCGTTTTTACAGGATATTAAAAATCCAATTGCCGTGGCGCGTAAAGTGATGGAAGAAACGCCGCACATCATGATCGTCGGATCGGGCGCCAAACAATTTGCGCTCGAAATGGGATTCAAAGAAGAAAATCTACTGACGGAAGCCTCCAGAAAAAAATACGAAGAGTGGCTTAAAACCGGAATTTATAAACCAAAAATAAATATCGAAAATCACGATACCATTAGCACCCTCGCACTGGATGCACAGGGTCACCTGGCGGGCGCTTGTACCACGAGTGGGGCCGCCTGGAAGATGCACGGTAGAGTCGGCGATTCTCCGCTGATCGCTGCTGGCCTTTTTGTAGACGACGAAGTTGGCGCCGCCGCCGCAACCGGCCTGGGAGAAGCGGTCATCAGAACGGCTGGTAGTGCGATGGTGGTAGAAGCGATGCGGCACGGACAAAGTCCCAAAGAGGCGTGTCAATCGGTGTGCTTACGGATTAAGGCCAAACATAAAGAAGTCCAAGATCTGCAAGTTGGATTTATTGCACTCAGAAAAGACGGGGCCTACGGTGCGTATAGTTTACAGCCGGGATTTACGTACGCGCTCGGCCAGCATGAGACCCACGAGTTATATCAGGCGACTTCGATGTTTTAGTTTTTTAGTACAACACAAAAATAAATTGATACAAATAATCTAAAATAACAAAGTTTTTTTTATTCGTAAAATCTATATTTATTTGTGGCTGTAAATCACCATTGGCTTCCCTCAAATCCTAATTAACCCTTCATTAATTTCCCCAAAACGGTCCTTTTCGTCATTCTTTGTGACAGTATATAGCATCCCCCGTTTAGGTTTAGGTTTTAAAAAAATTGTGACATTACACCTTTTACGCACATAAAAATTAAAGATAATCATCCCTTGCATCTATCTTGTTAAGCACTTATCCTTGTGTCGTAGTTAACGTGCTTAACAATAATTTTACAATAATCGCCTTGCCGCATAACAAAAGAATTTACCTACTGTATATTATTGATAACCATATTATTTACTCC
>CALLPK010000130.1 GCA_938015415.1 uncultured Saprospiraceae bacterium | reverse complement strand
AATTTCTTTTCTACCAAAGGTAAAAATAATTCACGCGCATTTTCTTTAAAAATACGATCATAGATATTCCCCTTTTTATTATTATCTTTTTCTTCATTTTTCATTGCGCAATATTTTTGCCGTCCGTAAATCCTTTACATTCAACTGTACGGCAGACTTTCCTTTCCAGATATTTTTCTCAAGCGTGTAGCAGAGTTCTAAATTTCCGGCGGGTAATTCAAAAAATCGTTCGCCTAGTCCAAAGCCAATTCCGGTAAATACCCGCTCCTCATCCGGCGTTTTGAGCGCTAATTTCAAATGATTATTTTTCAAAAGGTAGGTTCCTCCCGTATCCACTAGGTTTTTACTAACGAAGACGGGATTTCTATTCCCCGGACCAAATGGCGCCAGGCATTGTACCTGTTCCCAAAGTTCCAGACTGATCTTTTCTGGTGGAAGAATCATCTCAACTGGAATAACCGGAGACTTTTGTAAAGGCTGAATAGATTTGCTGACTTCCTTTTCAAAAGCCACCTGAAAGGATTTTAACTTTGTTCTTTTCAGGGTTAGTCCAGCCGCAAACTGGTGGCCTCCAAAATTTTCTAACAGATGACTACAGGCTGCAATTCCCTCGTGAATATTATAAGTACTTACCGAACGCGCGGATCCGACCAGTTTTCCTTCGTGTTCGGTTAACAGAATAACGGGACGCTGAAACTTTTCTACCATTCTGCTTGCCACAATTCCAATCACACCCCGGTGCCAGTGCGGCTCAAATAGTACGATGCTATTCGCAGTAGTAAATTCAGGACTACCTTCCCATTTTTGCCGGGCCTCTGCCAAAATTTGTTGATCCAAAAATTTACGCTCCTCATTTTTATACTGTAATACACTGGCCTTTTGCGTCGCTTCACCTGGATCATTTTCCAATAATAAATCAACGGCGAGTATCGCATCGTCCAGTCGACCCGCAGCATTTAAAACTGGCCCCACACCAAATACCATATCACTTACCGTAAGCTTACTTTCTTTTTTTCGCTGCTCCAGGATCGCTTTTAGACCGGGTCGCAATCGAGTATTCATTCTTTCCAGCCCAGCTCGCAGGAGTATTCGGTTTTCACCCAGTGCCGGAACAATATCGCAAGCTGTTCCAATCGCTACGAGGTCTAACAGAGGATGCCATATTTCTGGACCCTCTTTTCGATACTGGGCAAAAGCCTGAATTAATTTAAAACTCACCCCAACTCCACAGAGTCGAGTATCTGGATAAGAGCAATCGACCCGCAAAGGATCCAACACTGCTACCGCCGCGGGTAGGGTTGCTCCGGGCAAATGATGATCACATATGATAGCATCTATATTTTTTTCATTAGCGTAAGCAATATTGTCAATGGCTTTGATACCACAATCCATGGCAATGATCAAATCTACGCTCCGTTCGACAGCAAAGTCAATCCCAGCTTTAGAAATCCCGTATCCCTCCCGGTAGCGATCCGGAATATAACAGGTGAGTTCATCCGTGTAGTTCTTTAAAAATTGGTACATCATCGCTACCGAAGTTGTTCCATCTACATCATAATCACCATACAATAAAATATGATCCCCATTCTGGATGGCAAAGTCCAGGCGTTGGACTGCTTCGGTCATGTCTTTCATCGCAAAGGGATCGTGCAAACGGTCAAGCGTCGGAGACAGAAAATTTTGACCTGCCCTTAGAGTCCTAATGCCACGGTGGGTAAGCATACGTGCCACTAGCGGGTCAATTGCCAGTTTTTGGGATAAGGTTTCTTCCAAAAGAGAATTGTCGAGTTGTTTTTTCCAGCGTTTTTTCATTTTTTTTCTACTATGATGCTCGAAGAAGAAAAATTCCATAAAATAAAACAGGTTTTTTTAAAGTTTTATAGGGCAAGACGAAGAAAACTCATTTTTTAAAATAGAAATAGGAACTGGCAGAAGTGCTGTACAACGCTTATATTTGCATAGAGATGACATGAGGCAAACTTTCTTTTTTTTAAATTCCTCCCTGACTGACCTTAAAAACAGAAATCAAATTTCTTTATTGTAAATACACTTTTTGACTTTCTGTTTTGCTTACATTTTTTAACTTAAATTATCCTGGTGATAGTAAATCGTATGAACCGCATTTTACTTTTTATTTCCGTACTCCTATTATCCAATATCCATTTAGCTGGACAGATTACTGACGCCAATACGCTGGTACTTGGTAAAATTAGTAATCGGGTCAGTCTCGAAAAAGAGATTACCATTCAGCTCAACGTTCGTTATATGACCAGTGATACCGAAGAATATACCTCCAATATTCTGGAAGATGGTACCTTCGCTTTTGGGATCAATGTGCGGGAACCTCAATATGCTACCCTCATTTACAGCCGAGAAAAAAAATTAATTTATTTAGAACCTAATGATACGTTAGGCATCAATATTAATGGAAGCAGCTATCCATATAATGTATTGTTTGGTGAAAGAGGAGGAGCAAATAATACCTTTCTGGCAGAATATTTAAAAGAATATCCAAAAGAACTCAATCAGTTTAAAAAAGTACAGTTCAGAAAAGAAATTTTTTGGTATTCTACCTTACCAGATCAGGACAAAAATATGCGAAATACCACGCCGGAGGCTTTTTCTGGAAAATTACTGACAAAAAAAGATCGGGCTTTCGCTAAAATGGATCTCTACCGTAAGAATAATGCAAATAAGCTTACCCCTGATTTTGTCAATTTTATGGAAACGGAATTTATGTACGACTGGGCTTACAACAAACTCATGTTTGGTCATCTATATAAAGGTCGTTACGATTTACAGGATACTTATTTTGAATTTCTGGATGAAATTCCACTGGTAGGTGGATCAATTGGGAATCACCTCTACCGGGACTACGTACTCGCCGTTGTTAATTACCGGTACGAAAAAACGGGAGATAAAACCGATCCTTATATTAAACAATATGATTTTGCAACGAATAATTTAATGGGCAACACTCAGGCTTTTGTTCAGTCAGAGATGTTATATAAAGCTTTTTTAGATAAAAAATTAGATAGTATACTGGGCCGATACTGGGCTTTTATCGATAATACCGAATATCTGGGTTACGAAGAAAAAGTCAATTACGCGTACCAAAAAGCGTCCCGCTACGCAGAAGGTTCTCCGGCTCCGGACTTCACCTTAAAAGATATCGACGAAAATACAATTCAACTCACTCAGTATGGTGGCAGAGTGGTTTACTTGAACTTTTGGGCCAGCTGGTGTCGCCCTTGCATGAAAAAAATGAATAACCTCAAACCTTTTATTAACGATATGGAAAATCAGGGTATTGTCATTCTCAACGTTTCGCTCGACCGTAACGCCGAAGATTGGCGCAGAACGGTGAGACAGATGGATTTTGGTGGCGTTAACGTGATGGCGGATGGAGATATCGATTCGGACATAGCCCTCAAATACGAAGTTCGGATTTTACCTCAGTATTATATCGTCAATAAGAATGGTAGTTTTGCCCAGCGTCCTGTCAAAAATGATCTGACAAGTATCCGTACCACGCTCTCTGAATTAAGTCGGTGATGACTTTGATTTACGTTGGGTTCCCAAAAACTGATTAAATATTTCTTAAATGCTTCTCTGTGCTGGATTTTGGCGCGGGGTTTGGCTATTTTACTAGTCGTTGAATATTAGAAATTTATTCAAACCCAACACAATGATCAGAAAAATTACCTTATTATTCCTTTGTTTTAGCACGTTTTGCTTCAGACTGTCGGCACAATCCGAAGTAGAGATGAACACGGCAACAGAAATGCCCTATTTCTCAGGTTGTGAAGCACATCCTGATTATTCTGACGAAAAAAGAAATTGTTCCAATCGATCGTTGATTGATTTTATTTCCCGAAACCTGATTTATCCCGAACAAGCGCAAGCCGAAGATATTGAAGGAACTGTCTACGTTCGTTTTTCCGTATCTAAGACTGGAAAAGTAACCAACGCCAAAGTAATGAATCAAATCGGTGGTGGCTGCGACGAAGAGGCCCTTCGGGTTGTCAATATGTTTCCTGCCTGGTCTCCCGCTAAAAATGATTTAAATCCAGTGGCCGTTGAAATGGATTTACCAATTCTTTTTGCCCTTAAAACCGTTGAACCGGCATTTTCGGAAAAACATACGATTCATTGGGGAGCACTGGCCGCAGAGCAGACCACTCGGACTGATTTATTAAATAATGTTAGAGAAGCAGTAATTGTCAGAGACGAATTTGGTAATGATCTGGACATTAGTAGTCTGGTGATTGCCTATCAGCGAAATCGTGCGTTTAGCGAAGCTGAAAGTACGGGTGCTATTAATAATGAGATGATCAAGGTATTGAAAAAAGCCAAAACGGGAGGTGAAGTTTTGGTAACGGCTACCATCGTAGAAGACGGAGAATTCCTGGAGGTTGCCAAACTCTATAAGATCATTGAATAATCCAGCCAAAATTTGAAAATCAGTTTAATTGCTATTTGGTTTATTCGACCGCACTGACCGGTAAAACTTTAATTAATCACTATAATTTTATTAGATAAAAGCTGTCGCAACTACCGTGACCGGTGTTACCAAGAGAACAGGTAAGTGGTAAGAATCCTGCCTTTTCGTAAAGTCGTCTAGCGGCTTTCATATGTACTAAAGTTTCTAAATAACATTTTTTAAACCCTGCTCTCTTCGCTCCGACCAAAGACATTTCAAGCATTTTTCGCCCTAACCCTTTTCCCCGCGCTTCCGGTAAAAAGTACATTTTTCTTAATTCACAGGTATCAGAATCACCACCAACCAAAGGAGCAAACCCTCCACACCCCATCACCTTTCCCTCTTTTCCAACGACTACGTACATCTCCGACTGGTTTCCTTGATACGCTTCGTACATTTGATCCACTTCGGGGTCTTCTATTGAAAAACCCTCTCCAACGGCACCAAAAGAAGTCATTACGGTACGAATAATTTTTGCTACCTCCGCATTATCTGCTTTACGAATTGCTCGAATAATAAAATCGGACATGATAGAAAATTTAAAAACCCACCTTCGTCTTTCAACAAAAGTGGGCTTTATTTTTCGAAATTGTTTTACCAACTATAAAGTTGTTTATCTCTTTCTGAATAAGTTACCTAAGACATTCATACCCATCCCTGCGATATCATCCATGACACTTCCGTCACCGTCTCGATCCAATAGTTTACCTAACAGCCCCATCTCCTGACGCTGGTTGGTTGCAGACTTTACCGAACGGCTTAACATATCAGATAATCCACTCTGATCCATGTTGTTCTGACGTTTCTGCTTACCTAACATTCCCAAAACGATGGGCGCTAACATTGTCATCAGATTTCCCGTCTTGTCTCCACTCAGTCCGCTCATTTTACTGATCGCATCGATTGCGTTTCCTTGCTTGCCACCCAATACGTGCTTTAAAATACCCGCACCGTTGGCAGCACGATTGTTATTCATATTACCACCCAAAAGGTCTCCGATATTATCCAGAATACTTCCGTCGTGGTCATTGTCCAGGGCACTAGCCAAAGAGCTTGCTCCATCTGGAGAAGCAGCATTTTTCGCAAGCGCCGCAGTTAGCATTGAAATAATACCACTAGTAGCTACTTCTGTTTTTTCTTTGTCCTCACCAATTTGGTTGCTTAGCTGGTCAAGAACATTACCAGAAAGTTGGCTCTTTAATAGGTCAATTAATAAATCCATAATTATTATTTTTTTTAAAATGTGATAGCTGAAGCAGAAAATCAGGATCAGCTCAATAAATTATTAGGTATGAGACAAAATAAAAATTTCATGTCCCCACGCTAATCTTGACTTAAAATGATCAGTAAGGTAACAAATATACCCGAAATATCTGATTTTTAGCTTATTTGAAGTAGTTTGAGCGGATACTAAGCGGCTAATTTCTAAATTTCCTTATCTTTGAGTAAGAACAAGTTTTACGTACTATTCTGAGAAAACAGAAGTTGCTTTTGCGATTTCACGAAAAATAAAATGATGAAACCAGCTACCCGAGATAACCAACAGGAAGCCACTATGAGCGATATCCTCAAAAAAGCGCAGCAGCATGTCCTCGAATTATCCAATCGGATAAACGACAACCGTCTTCTGTACCATAACTACCAGCGTACTTGTCAAATTGTTGCGCAAGTGGAAAAAGTAGCTACCGCCATTGAGGTAGACAGCGAGACCAAAGAGATTGCTTCGCTCGCTGCCTGGTTACACGCAACGGGCTACCAAAAAGATTACGACCGGGCAGTCACTAAGAGCATTGAAATAGCGGAAACTTTTTTAAGTTCGGCCAGTTATCCGGCGAAAAAAACCAGATCCGTACTTAATTGTATCAGTGCCGCTAAAGAAGATCATCGTCCCGATAGCCAAGCGGCTGAATTGTTTTTAGATGGTTTACACGGCTTTAACGCCACCAATAATTTTTTTCATCACCGTCCATTGTTAAGACTGGAGTGGGAACTCGTTCAGGGTCGGCAACTTCCCGCCCTGGAATGGAATCAGATACAATTACAGGAGTTGCTGCGAACCAGTTTTTATACGCCTTACGGCAAAAACCAGTTTGCGCCGATGGTCGCACAAAATATTCTCATGCAAAAAAGCAGGGTGGAAAAAAATCAACATAGTAAACTTCAGCTGGTCGATCAGGAGAATGGACAAATTCGCAAATTTCAGGGACTGGAAAAAAAGTTACCCGGGAGTGCGACACAAACTTATTTCCGAACTAATTACCGCAATCATATCAACCTGAGTGCCATCGCTGACAACAAGGCAAATATCATGATCAGTGTAAACGCGATTTTAATTTCGGTTATCATTTCGGTTTTATCCTATCAGAATATTCCTGAAACACAACCCATGGTTTTATTGCCGGTTGTTTTATTTTTGGTCACTGCGCTTACTTCGCTGATCTTTGCCGTACTTTCTATCCGGCCAAAGGTAACAGCTCATAATGAGGGCAAAGTGGACTTAAATGAAGCTCGAAAGAATATTGTATTTTTTGGAAATTTTGTCAACCTTAGTCTGGAACAATTTGAAGAAGCAATGGATACTGTATTACGCGACGGTGAACTACTCTACGGTAATATGACGCGAGATCTTTATTTTCTTGGAAAAGTATTAGACAAAAAATATCGGTTTTTAACAATGTCCTATAATATCTTCATGGTTGGTTTTGTGGCAACGGTTATTTCTTTTCTAGCGGTTTTATTTTCGTAATAATCATTTAAATAAAATACCACCAAGAAACAAAATCACAAAAAGATCATTCCGAATCAGTATTATTTCATATCCAGCACCCATTCTTCCGCATCATTTTTATGTAATTTGGCCACCTTCAATTTAAGATTGCCAGTAGTAGACTTTGGTAAAACCATCACTTCAGCCTCGTTGACATCCAGCCATTTTACGATGATCGGCTCGTACTTTTCCATCTTTTTTTCCCAGATCAGTTCCAACCCTTGATCAGTAAACCCAAAGATTTGTAAACCGTTTCGATCCGGATCATTTTTCAAGTCACCCCGGTAGCTTATCAGTTTTTTAAAGTCAGGAGCGACGACGGGAAAACCCCAAATCATAGTTTCTTTACCAGATTTATCATTAACCAGTCGGTAAGAATCTGTCTCCTGCCCGTTAACGGCAATCACAAATAGTCCCATTTGAGGTACGTAATAACGATAAAAATAAGACTGTTGTGCGGCGGCTTCCTCGATAGCACTATCATCCAGTTGTTTTTTCTGACCATCTAACAACTTAAATTCCAGCGCCCCTTCTTTCGTTTTTTTCACATACTGTCGATCCTTTGATAATTGTTTGCCTTCGATATCCGCAATACATTTATTCGCCTGACTGATTCTCCGGCGTTTGAAATAATCCATACAACGATCGTACGGAGTAGGTAGCGCGGCCACCTTAGGTTCATAAAATTTCACCCCACCACCGTAGACCCAACCGGTTTTTCCTTCGGTAGTTTTCACCTTGAGCCAGGGTTCATCGTAGGCCTTGCCCCGCAACGTAATTTGCTGGGTAAAATCTGTCTTTTCGTCCAAAAAAGTCATCGCACCTCCTTCCGGAATTTCGGCTACAATATCTGATTTGGTATCCGGTTCACTACGCATCCGTAGCTTATCCACCCACGCGTAAACGGTTACGGTGGCTGGAGCCAAAGCAGCAATAGAGTCGGTAGCAAGAATTGTGGGATCAGTATTGGTATTCGTTTCGGTGGAGTTTGTATCTTTACAGCCTACAAAGACCGATAATAGTAATAAAAGGACAGGGAAGATTCGCTGAATCATGGTTTTTAAGTTTTTCTCGTAGTGATAATAAACTTTAGACGCAAGTTTATACTTTTTGCCACAAATTTAGGGTTAATTATCCACCGAACGGAGAATAAATATGAATTCATTCTGAATTTTTTAAATATAAAAAATTTAGTCCTGGCCCAAAAGAAAAATATTATATTGGTTAAAAGAAATGTTATGTTGAAGAAAACGATCTTACTGCTGGCTTTAATATATATTTCGGGAAGTGTTTTCGCACAGATTAATTCCAGAGAAAAATATATTAAAAAATATAAAAAAATCGCTATTCAGGAAATGGAGCGGGCGGGTGTCCCGGCGAGTATCAAACTCGCGCAGGGTATTCTGGAATCTAACGCAGGACAAAGTACTCTGGCCAGGAAAGCAAACAACCACTTCGGGATGAAATGCGGTTCGCAGTGGCAAGGGGATACTTATTATCTGGAAGATGATGATTATGACGAGACCGGAAGATTGATCAAGTCCTGTTTTCGGGTATATAAAAAGGAAAATGAATCTTATATCGCACACTCTGAATTTTTAAGAGATCCAAGAAAGCGCTATCGGTACGGTGATTTATTCAAACTAAATCCGCGCGACTATAAGGCCTGGGCACGTGGATTGAAAGCGGCCGGATACGCAACCAGTCCAACTTATGCGGAAAAACTGATCGGGATTATTGAAAGTTATAAATTGTATCAATACGATCAGGAAGCCGCACCTGAAATAGATTTGCCCGATGATAACCGATATCCAGATGATATTGATGACGGAGAGATTGCCGCGGAAGGATTAGATGATTCCGGTTTTTTATATTTGAATGATGTAAAAATGATTCTGGCAGAAAAAAACGATACGCCCTTGGAGATTGCCAACCGAACGGGCGTTAAAACCAAGTGTTTATTAAAATACAATGATAAACTAACTAAACCTACCCAGTATATTGCGGCCAATGAGCGCGTTTATTTACAAAAAAAACGTAACGGCTACCGTGGTAAAAAGAAATATCATCAAGTACGGGAGGGAGAAACGATTTATCAGATTTCTCAACTCTATGGTGTCAAAGTTGAAAAACTTAAAAAACGAAACCGGATTGCAAAAGGACACGAACCACTCGCAGGTACCCTGATTAAACTTAGAGGATGGAAAGTTAGTAAAAATAAGCAACCCAGAACGATCAGAAGTTTTGGAACTCCCAAAAAAAAGGTAGTCGATCCAGACTTACCAAATAACAATACCGAAACTAATCCTGCTACACCGACCGTAGATACCCAAAATCCCATTGAAAGTGAAGAGGTAGAATTTGAGACGGGTGACGAAATTGATCCGGAAGAAACCTTCAACCCCTTTGATGAAGAATTGCCGCAAGCGCAACCTGTTTATCACCAGGTCGTTAAAGGAGATACGTTATATAAACTCTCAAAATATTATGGTACCTCCGTCGAAGATATTCGTTTGCTTAATCAAATGCGTTCCAATATTTTGAGTGTTGGAAAAACCCTGCGCGTCAAATAAACAATTCCAAATAATCCTTTTTTACCTAGAAAAAATGAAACCCAATGATTAGAATTCTAGCTTTTTTATGTTTGACAACTTTCGCTTATTCAACGACCAACGCACAAGGAGTCGCCTTTGGAATTAAAGGAGGCCCAACCTTGGCAGTCCAAAGATGGGATAATTCAGACCGGGACCCATTGTTTGCCTCCCACATTATCGCTTCGGTAGAATCACTGGCCGAGAAAGGCGAAGTTTCCATTTTTGCTCAGGCTGGATATCATACGCGCGGAAGTGCCATTCGAATTAGAAGCTTTCAGTATAATGATTTTACAACGGGAGCACCGCGTACTTTTCCTGGCAATACGACTAAATATGATTTCCAAAATGTAGCCCTGTCTATTGGTGTGAAACAAAGGTTTGTAGCCACTACCGGCAACTTTTACTACCTTCTCGGCTTACGAGGTGAGTATAATATAAAAAACAGCCTGGATCAATTCGAAGAATTACCACTAATTGTACAGAGTGGGTTTCCTTCTCAGGCGGGTGTCAATGATTTCACCTTTGGTTTTATTTTTGGCGGTGGTTTCGAATTACCACTCAGTGACTTTATTGACGCTACCATTGAGTTGACCCTCAATCCTGATTTTACCAAGCAATATTTCCAACCCACTTTTAACGGTGCTTTTAATACTTTCACCGGTAATAACGACCGAACTATTCCTGAACTAAATATTCGTAATAATTCACTAGAGCTCACCATCGGATTCCGCTTTAAGCGAATCGTGGAATATGTAGATTAATTGTAACTATTCAGCCCAAAGGGCTGAGAATTAAAAAATAATATTTATTTTTTCGCATGCTTCCAAAAGAAATACAAGATTTAATCAAAACGTTGCCAGCCGAAAGCCAAGCGGTAGTGCAGGCGATAGCGTTGATATATGAG
>CALLPK010000129.1 GCA_938015415.1 uncultured Saprospiraceae bacterium | reverse complement strand
CCGGGACGGTAGAAAACAAGCGTGGAGCGATTGTAAGTCATTCTTTACAGGATGCAGATTGCGATGAAACGCTGAAAAATCAAAACTCCCTTTTGGGATGATTTTGATGCCCCGTACCCTTGGGTCGGGGTAGTTCACTTACATTAGGTGCTTTTTTAAAAGTTATTAGCGCTTTATTGGGAATCATAAAACTAGCATCTATTATAGAAGTTGAGTCATTTTTGAATAGGTAAGTATTTTTTTAGAAAATAAGAAAATTTCCTCATCACAACCAGATATAGAAATCAACAAAAGTGGAAATATGCAGACTATAAATTTTTAAAAAACGTTCAAGGAATTTATGTCTTCCAAAATATTAAATAATTCTTTCTTAAATACCAAGGATAAATAATAATATTAACAAGTTCAATTTTAACCACAAAAAAAGCCCTCACCAATTGAAGAGCCCGCGTCAGAAGAGAGCCAACTGTCAGCCCATCGTCCGCCCACCGAAAGCCAAACACGTTAGCAGAGAAAAAGCCGTTTGTCCACCCATCGAAAGCCAGACACGTCAGAAGAGAAAAAAGCCGATTGTCCGCCCTCACCAATTGAAGGGCTCTACAACTCCCCCAACTTCTTCAAAAATTTCTTCACCACCTTCTCTGCCGGCAGATAAGCATACCCATCCCCACCAAACATTGAAAAAAAGCTCTTTCCGTTGCTCTTGGCTCGAAAATAACTCGGAAACCAACTCGGCAACTGATCCCCGTTTGCGTCCATCACCAACAATCCCTCCCGACTATTACCTGGCATTTGTGTATTTCCTTCTCCAAAAAAATAATAAGATCCGACTACGGGGGCAGACTCCGGTAGCGGTAGTAAATCGGTTCCTAAAAATACACCGTCTAATTCACCTTCGCGAAACCGTTTGATATCTTTATCGAATATGAACCGCAGCTCCGAAAAGGTGTACAATTTACTAAAAGCCGACACTAAATCCTGGTTATAACGATCTCGGTTGGCGATGATCAAATCACGCTTCTTCGTCAGGCGGTCGCGGTAATTCGGACTCGTATCTGCCCGGTGAAGGACCGACTCAATACTATTTAGCTTATTTTCGTGTGTTTTCAAGCGAATAATCAGCGTTCCCGCACGAAAATCCTGCACCAAAGAGTCTCGGAATGAGCTCTTTTGAGCATTCATTTCGATTGTGAAAAAGCAGATGAAAATGGCTGTCAACAGCCCAATAGAAGCGATAAATCGTGACATTTGTTAATATTAAGTTAAAGCGGAATTAACCCTACCGTTCTAAATGAATTCAGAGTAGAGATTATACCCGTTTTTAGGAAAAAAATGTGAAATTTGCAGTCCTGCCTGAATATCGGGCTATTGCCTGTCGGCATCTTGATGGTTAAAGGATTTTTAAAAACTTCAACACCAAAAAAGCAATAAAAAATACAACATGCAAGAATCAGTAGATATTGAAGCACTTAATCAGCAAATATACCTCGAAAGTGCCTTTGTTGAAAAATTAAACGAAGAAACGGCTAAAGTCATTGTCGGCCAGCATCACATGATCGAACGACTCATGCTAGGTTTACTGTCCCGTGGTCACGTATTACTCGAAGGCTTACCCGGACTCGCCAAGACGCTGGCTATCAACACGCTTTCTACCGCTGTGGATGCTAAGTTCAGCCGGATTCAATTTACGCCGGATTTATTACCTGCGGATATCATCGGTACCATGATCTATAATCCTGGTGCAAACGAATTTACCGTGCGGAAAGGACCCATTTTTGCCAATTTTGTCCTCGCGGATGAGATCAACCGGGCACCCGCCAAGGTACAGAGTGCACTGCTGGAAGCGATGCAGGAACGTCAGGTGACAATCGGTAATGAAACCTTTAAACTGGAAGAGCCTTTTCTCGTATTGGCTACCCAAAATCCCATCGAGCAGGAAGGAACTTATCCCTTACCCGAAGCACAGGTGGATCGTTTTATGCTCAAAGTGAAAATTACCTATCCGAATAAAGAAGATGAACGTGAGATCATCCGCCGCAACATGCAGCGATCTTTCGCCAAAATCAATGCGGTGATCACTAGTAACGATATTCTTAAGGCCCGCCAAGTGGTTCGGAAGGTATACATGGATGAAAAAATCGAACAATATATTCTCGACATCGTTTTTGCTACCCGTGATCCCGAAGCGTATGGATTGGCTGAATTAAAGCCCCTGATCAGTTTTGGTGGTTCGCCCCGTGCGAGTATCAATCTGGCTATGGCCAGCAAAGCCTACGCTTTCTTGAAAAGAAGAGGCTATGTCATTCCCGAGGATGTCCGGAATATTTGTCACGACGTCCTCCGTCATCGAATTGGTCTGACCTACGAGGCGGAAGCAGAAGAGATTACGCAAGAAGATATTATTGATAAAATTTTGAATACCGTAGCAGTACCTTAAAATATTCCTCGATCGTTCGTTTACTAAACTTAAAGGCAAAAATCTAATTGCTTTCTACCATTATTCCAAAGTTTAGTAAACGTATTAATATATTTTGTCAGTAGCTATTTGCGGCTGACAGAGTAGAGTACATAAAATATAGTTTTAAAACAAAGTGCAGAATGAATTGTAATTGTATTGTTTACGTCATCCTTTTTTCTCTGTTTAGCGGAATATTGCCAGCTCAGACCTTCTGGACTGGTGAGCCGGTATTAGGCTTGTTTGAAAAGCCGGAAAAAGTCGAGTGGGTGAAATATTATAAAGGACGATTCAACGACATGAACGATGTAGTGTTGACCCTGGCTAGTGATGGTAAAAGCATCAAAGGCGAGATGGAGTATTTACGTAGTAAAACTGTTTTTTATTTAGTCGGTGAAGTCAAAAAAAATAAATTGATTTTGCAGGAGTACGATCCGGAGGGTTTAATTACGGGATATTTAAAAGGAGAATATACGGAATCGGGAATTCGGGGAGAATGGCAAAACGTTGATAATAATCTAGGTTCAAACCTGAAACTGGAAGAAGTGAAAAGTCGGGTAGAAGTACCTTCTTATTGCGGCGATAATAAATGGATCAGAACCTATAGCGGCAATATTGGCAAGGACAAGGCGAAAATGATTTTACAAAAAAATGGTGCTGGAAAAGTGATGGGGTCTTTTATTTTTTTAAATAAAACCAATACTCAAAAAATAAAAGGGTACAGTGATACTTTTGATAATTTTTACCTTTCCATCAAAGATGAAATGAATCGTCCGCAGGGAAAAATGGAAGGAAGTTTTGATGATAAAAATAAATTTAATGTAAATTATACTAAGACCAACGGAAAAGAATTTACTTGTACTTTTCATCCGGATATAATGCTCTCGGTCGGTTGCCAGGAGTACGCAGATTACGCTACCAGCTATGATATTTTATATCCTAAAACCAGGAATGAAGCATTCAATCAGTGGATAGAAGAAATCATGCTGACCTGGAATGGAAAGTGTAAAAAATACATGAGTGAAATTGTGGCCATGCGCCAGACACCGGTGCCCTCCATGCGACAGATGCTACGGGCCCACGCCTGGACAGACATCAATGTGTATAACGATGATCTGATCAGTGGACAGATACATTTTTCTACTTCGTGGACTAAAAATTCGACCAGCAAAAATCTAAACTTTAATCTGAAATCCGGAAAAGAAATTTTGGCAAAAGATATTTTTAAAAGCGAGTTTGATTACGTGGCTTACGCCAAAAAATATATGAAAAATCGATTATTGCAGCATGCTTACGCTAAGGACGTAAAATTTGTAACATGGTTAAATACCCAAAAATTTGAGGCGTTTAATTTTCGCTCTGAAGGCATCTATTTTGCCACCGATTATCATCCGATTTATGGTCGACAAAGCGTAACAATTCCCTATAAAAAGCTAAAAGACTTTTTTGTGAAAAATACAATTATTCAAAATTTTCTAAAAGGAAAGTATTAGAAGAGGCTGTTGGCCAATAGCCAATAGCTAACCGCCAATAGCAGATAAATATGGAAACCAGTGAGTTACTAAAAAAAGTACGAAAGATAGAAATCAAGACGCGCGGCTTGAGTAAGCATATCTTTTCCGGAGAGTACCATAGTGCTTTTAAAGGGCGCGGTATGTCTTTTAGTGAAGTTCGGGAATATCAGTATGGAGACGATGTGCGTAATATCGACTGGAACGTAACGGCTCGTTCGGGAGATGCGCATATCAAAGTTTTTGAAGAAGAAAGAGAACTTACCGTGATGCTGCTGATCGACGTCAGTCCTTCCGGTTTTTTCGGTACCGTCAAGCAAATGAAGAATGAAATTTTGACCGAAATTTCTGCGGTGCTTGCTTTTTCCGCCATTCAAAATAATGATAAAGTAGGCGTCCTGTTTTTTACCGATCAGGTCGAAAAATATATTCCACCTAAAAAAGGAAAACAACATATTTTACGGATCATTCGGGAGTTGTTAAACTTTGAACCAAAAGGAAGTGGAACCGATATCAGTATCGCTTTGCAGTATCTGAACAATCTGATTAAAAAACGAAGTATTACTTTTATCTTATCGGATTTCATTACCAAAGGCTACGAAGATCCGTTGCGGATTGCCGCGCGTCGTCACGATATTATCGGTGTTCATCTCTACGATCCGCGGGAAGAAGAATTGCCAAACGTTGGTTTGATACGGGCGTTGGATCCGGAAACCAAATCCATTCGCTGGCTGGATTCTGGCTCAGCCCGCGTCCGGGATCGGTACCGAAATTTCTTTCATGAAAATTATAATTATTTACAATCCACGTTTATGAAAAGCCGAACGGACCACGTGAGTATTCGTACCGACGAATCCTATGTAAATGCTTTGTTGAAATTTTTTAAAAAGCGGACGAGATAGTGATGAAGAAAATGATCAGACTCTTAATTATTATGCTAGTTTGTTGGTCGGTGGGAACGACCTCCGTGCTTGCTCAGATGCGGGTAACGGCTACTTTGGACAGCACCCGGATGTTGATTGGTGATCAGATGAACTTAAAACTTGAGGCAAGCTATCCAACGGGAGAAAGCATCAGCAATGTGGATTTAACGGTTTTAGAAGAGGCTGAAAATATTGAAGTGATTACTACCCAGTCCGGTTGGGATACGGTGACGGTGGCGGGCGAGACAACGGTTCGCCGTAATATCGTTTTTACGGTATTTGAAAGCGGTAGCTTTTTTATTCCATCTATTCCTTTTAGTTTTCAAAAAAATGGAACGACCAATACCATTGCGACCAAGGAGTTGATCATTAATATAGACGACGTGGTTCCCGAATCCCCGCAAGAAGCTGCCGTAGATACAATTGTCCTCGCGCCGATCAAACCCATCTACGAGGAGCCGATGACCTTTGAGGATATTGCACCTTTATTATTGACTTTTTTATTAATCGGGATCATTGGAGGATTCATTTACTTCCTTTACCGACGTGCCCAAAATAAAAAGCTTCCGCCCAAAAAGAAAGTAATCGTCATCGAACCGGCCCACGTAATCGCCCAAAGAAAATTAAAGAAACTTAAAGCAAAGGAGCTATGGCAAAATGGCTCCATCAAAGAATATCAATCTCAATTGACTTTTATCGTCAGAGAATATTTGGAAAATCGATACGGAATTTCAGCGTTGGAATCCACCACCTACGAAATTCTCGGAGATTTAAAACCGATTCGACTCAGTGATGAGTGGAATGGAAAATTGCGCGAGATGCTGGAATTAGCGGATTTAGTAAAATTTGCGAAAGCATCGCCGCCCGAATCTACGCACGAAAAATTAATGGGCTACGCAAATGATTTTGTGGAAAAAACCAAACTGATTCCCGAACAACCAACCACAGAGGTTTAAAGAAAAATATGTTATTAATTTTTAGAAATATTTCTTTCGTTCATCCGTTCTTTTTTATTCTCCTTTTGCTCTTGCCGGCGATTGGAGCCTGGTATTATTTTCGGCATACCGAGCGTTACGCCAATCTGAGAATTTCTACTTTAGATTCGATCAAAGACCTTGATTCCTGGAAGGGGAAATTCCGCGCGGTGCTACCCATTTTGCGAGCGCTGGCTTTTTTGATGCTGGTCATCGCCCTGGCTCGTCCGCAACGAACGTTAAAGGAAGAAGAGATCAAAGCCGAAGGAATTGATATCATGATGGTGATGGATTTGTCGAGTAGTATGCTGGCTCAGGATTTTAAACCGGATCGTCTGGAAGTGAGCAAGGCCGTGGCTACTGAATTTGTTGAGAAGCGAAGTTTTGATCGGCTAGGACTGGTGGTCTTCGCCGGAGAAGCATTTAGTCAGTGTCCATTAACCACTGACCACGGTGTCGTGAAACTGTTTTTATCAGAACTAACTTGTGGATTGCTCGAAGATGGAACGGCTATCGGCATGGGATTGGCGACGGCGGTCAATCGACTCAAAGACAGCGAAGCAAAAAGTAAAGTGGTCATCCTGTTGACAGATGGCGATAACAACGCCGGTTATGTACAACCTAAAACCGCTGCCGAAATTGCCCGGGAGTTTGGTGTAAAGGTATATACTGTCGGGGTCGGTTCCCGGGGCCGTGCACTGGCACCCGTCAGTCGACGCAGCAATGGACAATATATCTTTGGCTTGGCTACGGTGCAAATTGACGAAGAACTGTTAACCGAAATTGCCAAGATGACGGGTGGCCGTTATTTTCGGGCAGACTCTGCCGAAAAGCTGGAACAAATTTATGGATTGATTGATCAGATGGAAAAAACAGAAATAGAGGTGACGACGATTCGACGTTATACGGAGATCTTTCAGAATTTTGCCCTGGCCGCATTGATTTTTATTTTTTTAGAAATACTTTTGAGATATACCATTTTTAGAACCATACCGTAGAAGGGAGTGTTCAGTAAACGGTGTCTTTTTAAGTTAACTATTTATTGTATTTAATTTTTATTCACTTAAACAACTGTTAATTGGTTGATTAGTTAATTGGTCACACGATACTTAATGTGATCAAATTTACTGCGGACACAGCTTATTGAACAGTCCCTTACAGGAACATGAAGAAAATATCTTATAAAAGGTTAGAGGTTTCTTTTTCCCTTACAAATTCCTAATCTATGTTTAGATTTGAACACAGTGTTTATTTGTACGCATTCATTCTGATTCCAATCCTGATTGGTCTCTTTTTTTGGATGTGGACGGTTCGTCGCCGGGCGTTGGAAAAATTTGGAGACCATCATCTGTTGCAACAACTGATGCCCGAAGTTTCGCGTTATAAACACACCGTTAAATTTGTCTTGTTGATGTTGTCGATTGCTTTTTTGATTGTAGGCTGGGCGAATCCACAGTGGGGCTCGAAAAAGGAAAAGGTGAAATTGAAGAGTGCCGACGTAATTATTGCACTGGATGTTTCTAATAGTATGCTGGCGCAGGATATGCGGCCCAACCGCCTGGAACGGGCCCGGCAATTTACCTTACAACTCATTGACGGATTACGGGGAGA
Organism: uncultured Saprospiraceae bacterium; assembly: GCA_938015415.1. Taxonomy (GTDB): domain Bacteria; phylum Bacteroidota; class Bacteroidia; order Chitinophagales; family Saprospiraceae; genus JALZUU01. The sequence goes on along the minus strand of CALLPK010000129.1, from coordinate 6,995 downwards.
ACGGATAGGCCTGATTATTTTTGCGGGAAATGCCTATTTACAAATGCCACTGACGGCAGATTATGCGGCGGCTCAATTATTTGTTAAAAGTGCCAATCCTGATTTGGTACCCGTACAAGGAACCGCGATTAAAGATGCGATTGACTTGGCCGAACGTTCTTTCGAAGAAGACAATAAACACCACAAAGCACTCATTTTAATAACCGACGGAGAAAACCACGAACCGGGAATGATGGAGCGCGCCGAAGAAGCACGGGATAATGGATTGCAAATATTTGCCGTTGGTGTTGGAACGGCGGCGGGAGCTTCGATTCCTATTTATGCGGGCGGGCGTAGCACTTTTAAAAAGGACGAAAGTGGCAATACGGTTTATAGTAAATTGAACGAAGAGATGCTGGAAGGTTTGGCGAAAGCCGGTAATGGAAGTTATTATAATATCACGGCCAACGATAAAATTATTACCGCATTTCGTGACCGAATTGATCAACTGGACAAAAAAGAACAGGAACAAAAATCATTTAGTGAATACGAAAGTTATTTTCAAATATTCATTGGGTTTGCGCTTCTGTTTTTAGTTATTGAATTTTTTATTTCTTATCGAAAGAATAAATTACTGAAAGGAAAAGATTTGTTTTCTTGATGGAAGGAGGAGAACGACGGAAAGAATAGATATGGGCCACAAAGCCACAAAGAAAAGAAACTTCAAATGAAAAGAAAAAGAAATTTTGCGATAGAAAAACTTAGTTTTCTTTGTGTCTTATAAAAAGCATTCTTAGTATACTAGTATATAAATATTTTCCCATGATAAAATTAGAAAAAATAGTTTGTCTTAATCGAATAGATTATCTGCATATTTCTGCGATTCTTTCTTTTTTTATTTTGTTAGGTAGTTCTCTATCCGCCCAAACCGCTCACAAATCGCTGCGCTTCGGTGATAATTCCTACGAAAAAGGAGATTTTAGTGATGCTGAAATTAATTACCGCCGGGCACTCGAAAAAGAGAATGCCGCAAAATCAAAATACAACCTTGGTAACGCTATTTACAAACAAGGTCGCTACGAGGAAGCCATTCCGCAGTTTGAGGCTGCAGCCAGTTCTTCCCTTGATCCGGAAATGCGTGCTAATGCTTTTCATAATTTGGGTAATGCCTATTTCGAAAAACAGGAATTTGATAAAAGTGTAGAGGCCTATAAAAATTCGTTGCGAATTGCACCGGACGATATGGATACCAAAAAAAATCTATCCCGCGCCATGCGTCGTATGCAGCAGCAACAGCAGCAACAACAACAGCAACAGCAGAATCAGCAAGATCAGAATAAGGAGGAAAACGAAGAAAACCAGGAGCAACAAGAGCAGCAGAATCAGCAGGATCAACAACCTCAAGATCAGAAACAGGAAAATCCACAACAGCAACAAGACCAAGAGGGCGAGAAACAAGAGGAACAAAAAGAGAAAGAAGCTCAACCCCAGGAGCGGGATATGAACAAAGAAGAAGCAAAAAAGTTACTTCAGGTAATGGACGAAGAAGAACGAAAAGTGCAGGAGAAAATGCGGAAAATGAAAGGAAAGAAAACGGTTACGGGGAAGGATTGGTAGATAGATGTGCGGATTTTTTGATTTATGGATGTGCGGATTTTGTCTCACTGAGAAATAGAGAAAACGATAGACGAGGTCATTCAATATTCATGATTGGATATTCAAAATTCAATATTCTCAAGTTTTAATTTTATAAAAATGAAAAAGATATTTCTACTAACGGCATTTATTAGCTACTCTCTGATTGTATGGAGTCAGGAAACCTCTTTCACCGTGAGTGTCCAGCCTGATACCTTATTGCTCGGGAATCAACTGCAGGTTTCTTTTAAATTAGAAAACGGAAATAGCCAGGATTTTACACCTCCGGCATTCGAAGGATTTAGCGTGGTGGCCGGACCAAATATGTCTTCGAGTATGATCATGACCAACGGCGCAGTTAGTCAATCGGTTACTTATTCCTACTATTTAGAAGCCAAAGAGGCGGGCGTATTTTTTATTCCACCCGCCAAAATTCAAGCAGAAGAAGGCGCACTATTTACAGAGCCGCTCGAAGTCATCGTATTGCCTAATCCAGATGGGATTATTCAAAAGAATCCAGGCTCCAATAATTCCTTTGGTTGGGACTCCGATTTTTTTAGAATGCCAGAGTTGAGAATGCCCGATTTTCCGAAAGAAAAAGAAGTACCTAAAAAGAAAAAGCGTAAGACTTATAAATTATGAACATAAAATTTTTCAAAAATATAGTTTTATTGTTTTTTGTATTGCTAACGAATAGCCTTTTTGCACAGCAGCCGGTGGAATTTTCCGCCAGTACAGATGCAAAGCAGGTAGTAGTGGGTGGGTATTTTGAAGTCAGTTTTACGCTGAAAAACGCACAGGGAAGTGATTTTCAGCCACCTAATTTCAGAGACTTTAACCTACTGAGCGGTCCCAATCAGTCGATCAGCACTTCTTCTTTTAATGGGAAATGGACTCGGAGCCTTACCTATACGTACAATTTACAACCGAAAAAGATTGGAAAATTTACTATTCCTGCTGCTAGTATAACCGTAAATGGAAAAAAACTAACGACCAAGCCATTGCGGATAGAAGTAGTCAAAGGAAAAAATAATACGGCCACCACCCAGGAAGAACTAGAAGAGCAAATAGAAACACAAATCTATATCGAAGCCATTCCTTCGTCGATAGAAGCCAGAGTTGGTGAACAAATTATTCTGGATTATAAAATTTATACCACCAAGCAAGTAGAATCTTATAATCCGCTTAACGAATTAGATTACGCCGGTTTTTTTGCCGAAGATTTACGATCCTATAATAGCCAGGTGCTCAAGGAGGTGATCAACGGTGTACAATATAGTACCAAGATTATTAAAAAAGTAGCTTTGTTTCCGCAGCAGGCGGGGATCCTGGAAATTCCCCCCTTACGAATGCAAGTGGCCGTCGCTTCTCCCAATCAAACGAAACGGCGTCGCAGCATTTTTTCCTACCCTGACTTGATTCGTATTCAGGTTGCCACAAAAATGCTCAATATCAACGTACGTGATCTACCTGATAATCCACCGGCTAGTTTCTCCGGAGCAGTTGGTCATTATACGATGGAAGCCCGTACCAATAGTCGACAGATTAATACCAACGATGCGTTTTCTCTAAAGCTTTCAATTACCGGAGATGGAGACCTGAAACTGGTGCAGGCTCCTGATTTGATGCTGGGCGACAGTTTTGAAATTTTTGATACAAAAGTAGTGGCCGAAAATGCGTTAGTGGCACAGCAAGGTCGTTTTGTGGGTAAAAAAGTGTTTGACTATTTGATCACCCCAAAGCATCCGGGACTGTTTAAATTAAAACCAAAATTCACCTATTACGACGTAGATAGCCTGCGCTACGTAACGCTGGAAAGTGCACCGCTGGCTATCTCCATCGCACAGGGCGATCAGTCAAAAGCAGTCATTCCAAAAAATGAAGAAGCCACTGCGACCTTGAAGGGGATTATGAAAACCGCCAACTGGCAAAAAAAATCCACCTCACTTTTTGGTTCGCCAATCTTTTATATTTTGTTGGGTCTTCCACTGCTATTGCTCGGAGGTGCTTACTTTTATAAACAGCGTCAGTTTAAGTTACTTAACGTCGATACGGAAGCCTTGCGCCGGCAACAGGCCAACAAAGTCGCCTTGAAAAGACTGGAAACCGCTAATGCTTTTTTAAAAGAAAACAAGAGCCGTCAGTTCTATGACGAAGTCTCCAGAGCGATGCTGGATTACGTTTCTGACAAACTAAACATTCCTTTTTCTAAAATGAGTAAGGATAATGTTCGAGATAAATTACTGGAATTAAAAGTTTCAGAAACGCCGATTCAGCAGTTTATCCACGTGATTAAAACCAGTGAAATGGCCTTGTTTGCCGGAAAGGATAATTCGAGTGCCATGCAGGAAGTATACCAGCAGGCGGTGGAAGTGGTAAGTGGGGTAGAGGCGGAGTTAATTGATGGGTAGGTGTAATGAATAATGCCCGCAATCGTGTAAAACGCGGTTGCGGGCATTATTCATTATCAATTAAAAAAATTATTAACTATTATCTCCTTCGCTCCATCCCCTTACGCACCAACCACGGCAACTCATTCTTTTCATAAACCGAAAAATTCGCCTCCTCACTCCCAAAGCTTTTAAAGAATTTATACACACCCGGAATATCGGAACCTTCAAAATCAAAAATTCTATTAGTGGCAGCGTAGCGTTTGATGACCGTATCCAAAATAAAAGAACTACTAAATTTTTTGCGGCCTTCGGCGTTAGCGCACCCCATTAAATAAACTATCCTTTTGTCGGTGATGATGAAAATACCAAGGGCGAGTCGTTGTCCATGCTCATTTCTAACTTCAAGCATCAGGGGTTCCAGGTATTGCGTAGCGGCCTGTAGTATTTGATGGATCCGTTGCCAGTCTTTTTGAGAAAAATGAAGTTGACTTTTCAGCGTTTGTTGGTAGAATGTTAATAAGTCGTTGATTAGTAAGCTTTCGTTGATACTCGTTTTTTCGGCGGCTGTTCGGATACCACGAATCAGATTTCTTTTGTAACCCTCCTGGATTTTTTCATGACTGCTGGTTAGTGAAATAACGAGGTTGGTTTTCGTTCGGCACTTGGGGTGATTGATTTTCTGATTAAGCGGAAAAACTATTTTTTTAAATTTTTTGGGAATACTATTTAAAAAAATAGTGGTGGTTTCTTCCGATAAATTGGGGCCAGCGATGCCCAGTTGCTGCGTCAGCAGGGGCGCAAATATTTGCTGGATTCCAAAAATTTTTCGGTTCCACGGCAGCGGCATTACGTACTTGTAGTCGGGAGTGATCAGGGCATCCCATTGCCCGGAGGTGGCCTGGTCCAAATACCAACTATAGGCATAAGGTAAGCCCTGTGGATCACTGGCGACGGTTGTATCCCAGCGTTCCCGATCAATTTCCCGATTTTTTACATAAATAATCTCCATTGGTTAACAAAGGAAAGCAGAATAAAGGGTAAAATCAAACGAGCCACTATTGCGTACCGTACTTATTTATTATCTTAAGTACTGTTTCGATTTCGGGATCTTTCTTATTCGCAATATGCGATCTTTGTACCTTGACTTCTACATTGGGTTTTACACCGGTATCAGGTTGCGGATCAATCGTAAAATTACCCATTACCGGGAAATCTATTTCTATGGTTGAATTTGGTAATTCTAAAAAAAGGATTTGACCTCCGTTAATATCATTTAAATTTCCACCAGTTTCTTGTCCAATTGTTGTACCGGTTTGTTGTAGTGCAAACCGATAGGCCGTATAAAAAGACAAAGAAGTATTTGCTGCACTAATCAATAAATAAACCTGCCCGTTAAAAATTTCATTTTTGCTTTTTTTCGTTGATTCTATGTTTTCTTTAAATAGATAATAACCATTAGAAGGTTCTTTTTTCTCTGGATTAAGATTAAAATACCACGGGTTATCTCCCCAGGTTTGAATATAAGGTTTAAGCGTTTCAGGAAAGGTGAGATATCGTGTTCTTCCTTCTCTTTTAAAATAGGTTGGATTAGTTGGTAAATAAGAAAATAACGCTATTGACATCTCATCTGCACCACCTGTATTTTCTCTTATATCAATGATAAGATGATGGATGCTTTTCGTTTTTATCTTGGCAAATGTCTCAGCTAAAAATTGTTTGTAATCTAAGGTCATTGCTTTCCAACCATTAAGTCCAAAAGAATTGATGGTAAGTAAACCAATACTGTCTTTTAGGATTTCGAATTTCCACAAATCATCACGACTGTTGGGGAAATCAGGATATCTTTCTGATAAAATTTTTGCCCGTTCCTCACGCGTTAACAAAGCTACCTTTATATCAGAAATTTCTTTGGTAAAATAGTCCTGAATTTCCAGATGTATGGTGTTCTGATTCAGCGGGTATAATAATGGAAAAAATATATCGAAAGCATTATACCGAAAATCATAACCATTTACTTCTGTTTTATAGCTTCGATTGCCATCTGTCGCTCCATCCGCGCCAACATATAAGAGTATTTCTTTTTTGATTTTTTCTACGGGATGTCCATTTATGCACTTTATTGCTGTTCCCTTTCTGAGTTGTTTATTTTCTGATGCATTATGAGTAACAATCATTTGGTTATCTATCCATCGAAAAGTAAAGGGAACTTTATCTTTTTGATAATGAATGATTGAATTAATAACTTTATTTTGATTATTAAATCCTGCTTTAGTATGGTCACATTTTAACTGTGCGGTGAGTTTTGAAATTGCCAGGTATGCTTCGCCAGTAGATAATGGTTGACTAAATTTTGACTTTAATTCCTCCAAAGCCTGTGATATTTGTTTTTCCGTATTGTATCTGTACGTACCAGGATGGACATCCAGGACCATCGTTTTTATAAGTTCAAAGTCCGCTAAAAGTTGTTGTGGAGACAGACGCTTCAATTTGCTGATATCAATGATTTGTTCTTTGTTCCACGTATTGGTCGATACGATATCAGAATTAGTGCTTAGAGAGATTGATCGATTTTGAATATTCTCCCAGGAGGGATTACGATCATCTGTATAGCGGACAAACTTAAATTCTACTTCATCATAAACTTCGGAAAAATCTATAGTAACAGAATAAACACCATTCACTTTTTTCAATGGAATAGACTTCCCCCAGTCTAATGGTGCAACGCTTCCCCTGATCCCAATGTTTTCAAGGCTATCGGCAGGGATTCCTGTTACGGTAAAGGTGGCTATAGACTGGCCACTTATTTCAATCGTTAGAAATATTAGTATTAGAATATTTATGATAAGTTTTTTCATAATAATTTTTTTAGAAGGAATTAGAAGTCTTGATTTTCCGTGATTCACTTCGGGTTAATTAATAGGACAAATATCTGGGGAAGCCAGCGTAAAAATGGCTCAAAATAGGATAGATCAGGCTCAAAATACGATT
>CALLPK010000128.1 GCA_938015415.1 uncultured Saprospiraceae bacterium | reverse complement strand
TGTCCCAGAACGGGCCAACGGGTAAAATTACGATTTGCTGCAGGTGTGATCAGTGATTCCCAATGATCAATTTTATTTGTGAAATTTGCGCAATCAATTATACTATTGCGCCAAAAAGCCCAGCGGGTTTTTACGATATTTACAAAATAAGGATCGTCCATTAATACCGACCACCAGAAAGGAATTTGATGTGGAAAGTCCCACCAATGATTGTCGTACTCCCATCCGCTTGGCAGATTTTCGTAATCCCAGTAATTGCTAAAACCAAAATTATAATCCCAAACTGGGCCTAACTTTAACCGTCCATCTTCACTCTCCGCATCTTTGTGCAGATACGTACTCAGCCGATAAGCATCTGGGTTTTTAGCTAGTTCATTAATGATAAAATAGTCAGCAAAATTGGTTACATCTATCAAATTATAAACTTCCGAATTGTCCGTTTCTTTTAACGAAAGCAGTTTGTTTTCGAAGTGGTCCACAAAATTTTTGAGATAAATTTTTTGCGCTTCCGTAATTTCATCTGCTTTGGGATAAAGATAATGGTAATTCCATTTTCGTTCTTGATCATCTACGGTGTAAGTAGCGCTTTGCCAGCCGATATTGGGATTCCACCAGGAGTCTATTTTAAATAAAAAACCACCGTCGGCTGGGGACATCGTCGGATCATCAAATTTTGTGAGGTCTACCCGGTCATTATCCCTTTTTATTTTTTCCATAAAAATATAGACTCCGAGATAGTCTCCGTTGATGACCAGTTCGCAGGGCTGTACACGGGAGGCATAATATCCCATATCTCTGGCCAGATCATAAGTCAATACATTTCTCAATAGTGATTTGTCAATGTAAGGACCGTATAAAACCCAGTCGTTTTCTTTGGGGAAGTCTAATAAAGATACATTGTTATTTTCTCTATTTTCCAGTTGTGTTTCAAAAAGATAAGAAACTTTGTCAAGATTAACGGTACCATTTCCCCGGATTTCAATACCGATTCGACCATTGTATACATTGTAATTATCGGTTAGGGAATTGGTACTTCCCGGGTTGAAAATGATTCCAAGGTGCGCTTCTGTTTTTGGTTCGTTGGGAATTTCGTTTCCGTAGGTGTCCACGATAAAAAGCGGCAGATTGCTACCCTGATCCAGCAAATCCTGAGCGGAGAGCAGAACAGGGAAAAGAAACAAAAACAGATAAAGAAGTTTTATTCTTTTAGTAATCATAATCACGAAGGCGTATGCTGGCACTGGAAATTAAGTTCAACAAGATACTAATTGCCAGACTAATTATCAAAGTATTTAACACGCTGTACTAAATAATTTATATTTTAGATGCAGTTGAATGGTTGAGTCGCTTCGCTTGTTGAGGTACTTCGCTTGTTGAGTCGCTTTGTTTGTTGAAGCGCTTTGTTTGTTGAAGCGCTTCAACATCCTACTATTCATTCTTCAACACCTCCACCGGATTACCCGTTGCGGCCCGTACCGATTGAAATCCTACGATCAAAATCATCATTAAAAACAAGATACCAACGGACAAAAGAATGGTTGTCCAGCTGAGGGTGGTAGCGTAGGCGAACCCTTCTAGCCATTGAGTTAAAAAATACCAGGCAATGGGAATACCGATAATAATGGAGAGTAAAATCAACTGTACAAATTCTTTGGATAAGAGTTGAATGATATTTGCGATGCTGGCACCCAGCACTTTTCGAATACCGATCTCCTTGGATTTTTGTTCGGCTAAAAAGGCGATTAGGCCTAATAATCCTAAACAAGATAAGACTACGGCGATGAACGCAAACCATCCGGCGAGCATCCCTGTGTATTTTTCGTTAGCGTACAATTGATCGTATTGGTCATCCAAAAATTTATATTCAAACGGAAAAGAGGGTGCGTATTTTTTGTGGATTACTTCCAGGGCGGCTAATACTTCCGCATTTTTTCCGGGTACGGTTTCTACGTATAAAGAATTGGTGGCATCCGGTCGGTTGACCAAAATCAATGGCGTAATTTCGTTATGCATAGAACGGAAATTAAAATCTTCTACGACCCCGACAATGTTGCCCGAGGTTCCCCAGGTTTTTAAATGCATCCCGATCGGATTTTCCCAGCCAAAGGCTTGGACCATAGCTTCGTTGACTATGTAGGTAGCCGTATCCCGGTCGCCGAAATCAACAAAATCTTTCCCCGCTACAAGCTGAGGCTTAAAAATTTCTCTGAAATTATGATCGGTTACCACCACGCTAAAACCAGCTTCCTCTGATTCTTTTTCCTGATGATTGACGGTTAGACCAACGACTGTATTCATCACATTAATGGGAGAACTTTGTAGGCGCGAGAAAACTTTTATTCCAGGAATTAGTCTTACTTCCTCTAAAAATGCTGGTTGATTTTTGCGCATCTGCTGGTACATTTGGAAAGACAAGATATGAGACCGATTGATACCAGTATTTTTGTTTTGAATATAATCAACTTGTTTTTTAATCGTTAGGGCGCCCAGGATCAGGATGATCGAAACCGTAAATTGTAATACAACCAGTGATCTTCTAAGATTACCACCTTTGATCGATAAATTATTTTTTAAAACTTTTTGGATGCCAATACCGGAAAGAAAAAACGCCGGATAGGCACCTGATAAAATTCCCGTTAACAAAATAACACCCAGAATAATCGCCCAGAAAATTGGTTGGTCAAAAGCAAAAGATAACTCGCGTCCCGTCACCTGCGCAAAATAACCGAATGAGAATTCGGTCAATATGATGGCCAGTACGGTGGCGAAAATAGTAGTTAAAAAAGCTTCCGCCAGAAATTGGAAAATTAGACTTTTTCGGGTCGCCCCAATCACTTTTCTTACTCCGACCTCTTTTGCTTGTCGGGTGGCCCGGGCCGTGGTAAGATTGACAAAATTGATACAGGCAATACATAACAGTAGAAATGCTGCAAACAAAATCATCTTAATGTAATCAATCCGGCCTCCGGCTACCATCCCGTTTTCAAAACGTCCGTAGAGGTAGTGATCGGCGTAAGTTTGTAGTTGAATCGTCGCTTTATCTTCTTCCACTTCTCCTTCGGCGAGTGGAATAATATTAGCGATCTTTTGCTGGAAATCCATCTTGTTAACACCCTCTCGGAGTAAGACAAAAACCTGTTCGTTGAACATCCCCCAGTGCTTCTGTTTTGGGTTATTTAAATAATGATCTGCAATGTCAAAAACAAATTCAAATTGTTGACTAGACTTGGCCGGGGGATTTTCAAAAACGGCCACCAATTCGTACGTTCTATTTTGCCAGATTTTAATTGGCTTACCAATCATGGCGTAATAATCCTGATGATTGAATAATTTTTCTGCTAGCCTGGCAGAAATAGCGATCCGATATCTTTGATTATAAATGGGTCGATAATCACCTGCGAGTAGGGGATAGGTGAACATTTCAAAGAAACTCGAATCGGTATATAACCCTTCTTCCAGACTTCGTTCTTCTCCCAATTCAAAAGCAAACCTAGAGGGGCGAATGGACGTGGCTCCCTCTACTTCGGGATAGTCTTCTGACAAAGCACCGACGAGTAAATAAGGGTTTAGCGGACTAGTACTGACTTCACCGTTAAATTTATAAGTCGACAGCACCTGATACAATCGATCTCCTTTTTCGTGAAAACGATCCATCTCCACTTCGCTCCACGTCCAGCTTAATAATAATAAAGCAGCCGCAATTCCGGCGGTCAATCCCAGAATATTTATGGAAGAATACAAACGGTGTTGTCGTATTTTTCGAAAGGCGATTTTAAAGTAATTGGTAATCATATTTTGATGTTTTTTTGGTTTTAAAACTATTTATTGAATTCCTGCTCGTCCGCTTTAGTTCGCTTCGCTCATGGATCTCCTTCGTCGATCTCGCGGTTCGTTCCCTCATCGTACGGTTGTACGATGCCCTCCCTTTGGTCGGGATCGGTCACTCATTCTTTAATCTAGCAACGGGATTTCGTTTGGCGGCGCGACCGCTTTGCCAACCTACCACTAGCATGGTAATTAACAGCGCGAGCAATCCTGCTACTAAAAATACCCACCAGGGAACATCCGTATGATAAGTGAAATTCTTCAACCACCGATTCATAATCCACCACGTGAAAGGGGTAGAAATGATAGCTGCGAGGAGGACTAATTTAAGAAAGTCAATCGATAACAGGCTTACGATTTGTCCAATGGAAGCGCCCAATACTTTGCGGATACTGATTTCTTTACCTCGTCGGTCAGTCGCAAAAGTAGCGAGACCTAATAATCCCAGGCAACAGATAAATATCGCTAAGAAAGCACCGTAAGTAATTAAACTTCGTAGTTGTCGATCGGACTGATATCCCTTTTGGATTTGTTCATCCAGAAAATGGTACTGAAAAGGTTCATTGGGTAAAATAGTTTTCCAATCTGCTTCTAGGGAAGCTAGTAAGCCGGGGATATCCCGGGTATCCACGGCGGTAACCATGTAAAAATAGGGCCAGTTGGGTGACCAGTCAAAAATTTGAGGAGAGACGGGATGGTGGAGCGAACCGTGATGAAAATCTTTGATTACTCCAATGACTGCAAAATTATGGGTACTCCCATCCCAGTCAAGTTTAATGGTTTGTCCTAAGACCTCATCGGACCTAAATCCCATTTCTTGAACGGCAGCCGTCGTTAATACCGCAGTCCGGGAAGTATCTGCCATACGGTGGGAATCGAATAAGCGACCTTGTACTAACTCAAAACCCATCAGTTCCATGTATTCCGGAGAAACGGTAAGATTACTGGCATAAATAGCTTCGTTCGGAGACTGTCCTTCCCGGTAATAACCAAAGTCACTCAAATTTTGTATGCCGGGATGGTTACTGGTTCCACCAACTGCCTGGACGTGTTTATTTTTTAGAAATTGCTGTCGGAGTAATTCGTAACTATCGGTTGCCGTAGCGGTATTTAGTGAGATCACCAGCTTTCCTGATTTGTCAAAACCAAGTTCTTTTTTTTCAATAAAATTAAATTGTTCCTGAATGATGAGTACCCCTTGAATCAGACCAATAGCGATAATAAACTGAAAGACGACGAGAAATTTACGTAACTTTTGAGCAGAAAGTTGATTACCCAAATCATCTTTAATAATTCTGGCAGGTTGGAATCCGGATAAATAGATGGCTGGATAGGCGCCGGTAATGACGGTGGTAATGCTAAGGAATGCGAAGATATAAAGCAGTAGCGTTGGAATGGATAAGGAATTGAAACTCAGGATTTTTCCAGTAAATTGATTAAAATAAGGAAGCAATATGCTGCTGAGTAAAAATGCCAGACCGATGGCCAGGGCGGCGTATAAAAATGATTCACTCATAAATTGCTGGATCAACATTTTTCGATCAGCACCCATAACCTTGCGTACGCCCACTTCGGGTGCCCGCAGGCTGGCGCGAGCGGTCAACAGGTTAATGAAATTGATGCAGGCAATTAGTAAAACAAATCCAGCGATGGTTAACAACAAATAGAGATACCGGAGATTGCCTTTGCTGCCAAACCAATTTCTTCCTTCGCTTTTCAAGTAAATGTCTTTGACGGGAAGAAGAAAATGGGTTTTATGAATCCCGAGTTCTGCCAGTCGGGCTCCGGCGTAACCTTTTAGCCAGTCGGGCAATCGGGCTTCGAAAGCTTGTGGACTAGTGGTCGCTTTTAACCGAATAAAAGTATGGCAAATATTGAGACCGCCCCATTCCTGAAGTTGGCCGTATTCTCTTCCGATGCTTCCACTATTGATGGTTGCAAAGAAGTCACCTTCCAGGTAAGAATTATGGATGCCCGTTTTAAAAACCCCGGTCACTTTATAATCTTGTTGGTCAGCGGTGTGTTGAATGTTGATGATTTTACCAATGGCGGATTCCTGGTTAAATAATTTAGCTGCTGCTTTATCAGAAATAACGACCGAGTTGGGTTGGTTGAGCGCGGTAGCAGGATCTCCTGCTACGAAATCGTACGATAATATTTCAAAAAAATTAGAATCTACGTAAATGCCTTTGTCTTCAAAAAATGATCGATCTTCATATTTCAGGAGATTGGTTTCTACAAAGGGAATCCGGTAAATTCGGGTAGCAGCTATTACTTCCGGAAAATCTTTTAGGATGGCTGGAGCGAGGGGAACAGGAGAGATGCCCGTTTTATTGGTCGCGTCGCCAATCTCAAAAATAGTGCCTACCCGATACAATTGATCAGTGTGTGGATGATGTTGATCATAACTCATTTCGTTTTGAACAAATAGCAGGATCATTAGACAGCAGCTGATGCCTACTGCCAATCCAGTCAAGTTGATGATGGCGTACCCTTTTTGTTCGAGCAAGTTTCGCCAGGCGATTTTAAAATAATTTTTCAGCATAGGTAAAATAATTAAAAAGCGTCAAGTTTAGCCGAGTAGGGAGCCCGCAGGCCGGTGGAAGCAAAGCCCGCACAGGGCGTGCGCGCACCCGGACTGCGGGAACGCTACTCGTCGCGCAGGGCCCGGATCGGATCGGCTACCGCCGCCCGAAATCCCTGAATGCCTACGGTAATAAAAGCCACCAAAATAGCCAGCATACCCGCTACAAAAAAGATGCTCCAATGTAAATCGACGTGGTAAGCAAAATCTGCTAACCACTGAGACATCATGTACCAGGCTACTGGAATGGCGATGAACAAGGCGATCACGACCAGTAAAATAAAATCTTTTGACAATAAGCTTACAATATTAGAAATCGATGCGCCGAGTACTTTTCTTACGCCGATTTCTTTGGTGCGACGGGCGGCGGCGTGCATGGCTAAGCCTAAAAGGCCGAGGCAGGAAATAAAGATGGCCAGCAAACCAAAGCCTTTGCAGAGGGCAGACATCCGTTGGTCATCTTCGTAAAATTTTTGGATTCTTTCGTCCATGAATTGTCCATTGAGGACCTGTTCGGGATAGACTTCATCGAATGTTTTTTGCAGACTGGCAAGCGAACCCTGAATATTCTGATTGGTCATTTTGACGCCGACTTGCCAGAAGAAATCTTTTCGACTAACCATGGTTAATGGTTGGTGAGCCGTGTGTAAAGAGTGGGTATGAAAATCTTTAACTACCCCAACAATTGGATAATATTTACCCCAGACCTGGACTTTCTTTTGTAAAGCCTCTTCGGGTGTGCCCAATTTTGTTTTACGGATAAATGTTTCGTTGACAATGACTTGTTGGAAAGTGTCAGATGGCGCGAGCCATTTTCCGGCGAGTAGCTGAAGACCAAAAGTTCGGTGATAATTGTCATCCACAAATTTGTAAGAAGTTTCGAACGTTTCATCTTCCGAGCGACCTTCTATTCTAAAATTTCCACTCCAGGTATTACTTGATATGGGTTGGTCACTATTTAAGGAGACGTCCGTTATTCCTGAAATTGCATTTAGTTTATTTTTTAAAACAGTATGCTTGCCTAAAGAAATGCTATCGGTATTGATGCTGAAAGTATATACTAAATCTTCTTTAAAACCTAAATCCTGATTTTGAATATAGTTTAATTGTTTAATGGTAATAGCGGCGCTAATAATCAGAATAGAAGAGACGACAAACTGGGCAACGACCAGACTCCGCTGTAAATTTATACCTCCCAGACTGCGTGTTTTGATATTTTTGGAAAGTGCTTCTACCGGGCGGTAACTCGATAAAACAAACGCCGGATAAAGTCCCGCCAGGAGCGTCACTATCCCGAAAATGCAGAGGAGTAATAACCAAATATTGGACTCCATCAGAAAAGGTTTATCCAATGGTACATCCGAAACGTACTGTAAGAGTGGGAGCGCAAATTCTGCGAGTACCATTCCCAGAATGAGGGAGATCCCAACGATGAGGGCTGTTTCACTCATGAATTGTGCTATAAGTTGAGCGGGCCGTCCACCGAGTGTTTTGCGAACCCCTACTTCTTTGGCCCGTTGGGTGGCTTGTGAAGTAGCCAGATTTATGAAATTGAAAGAGGCAATTAGCAAGATTAAAATACCAATAAAGATTAATATTTTGATGGAACGATAAGGGGTGCGACTTCTTCCTGAGTTTTGTAATTCATCATCGTAGTGCAACATAGAAAATGGTTGTATCAAATGAGTTTTTCTTTTCCCATTGGGTGCCAGGTTATAACCATCTTTACCAATATTGGCTAAAACTGCATTGGCGGCATCTATCTGGTTTTCGTCTTTTAAAAGTGCGTAAACCTGGTTGTTAGAACTACAGCTATTCCAACTATCGTCGGGCGCTAATCCCAGATATTCCCGGTGTTGTGTCAATTCTAAAGTAGGATAACTGATGAGAGAAGTCAGCGGAAAATCAGTGTTATAAGGTAAGTCTTCGAATACTCCCTGTACCGTGAGTGGAATGAAATTATCAATCTTCACCATCTTTCCGGTGGCATCTTCCCAGTTGTCAAAAAGTTTTTCTGCCCAGGATCTGGAGAGCATAATATTACTAGGTTGTCCGAGTGCGGATACATTGTTTCCACTTAACCAGGTGAGTTTAAAAATATCATCAAATTCGGGATCGGCGAAAAATGCAATATCATCCTGGCCCATAGAAAATTTTCTTTTAGGTATTCCCTCCGTTTCTCCCGGAACGGTCAGGGTTGCCCAGTTTTCCCGAATTCTGGCTACTTTTTCGAATTGTGGAACGTCGGTTCTAAGGGCTCGCATGGCAGCTACGGGAATGCAGACTCCGAGATTTTGCTCACTCACATCGCCAGGATCGGTACCGACTACGCGTACGATTCGGTCGTGATGCACAAAATTTTTGTTAAAGCTCAACTCGTAGCTCACCATTCGATAGATCAGGAGTACGGCAGCGATGCCGACCATCAAACCGACAATGTTGATCGTGGTGTAGGTTTTATTTTTTACTAAAGTTCTGAAGGCGATTTTTAAATTATTGAAGAACATGGTTGGTGGTTTTTTTGTTTAATCGTTTAATCGTTTATGTTGGCGATTGGTTGGGATCGGCTGCCCGGCCCTTCGGGATCGGTCACTCATCTTTAATTGCGTTGACAGGGTTGATCGACGCCGCCCGGTAGGCCTGCCAGCTCACGGTTAACAGACTTACGACTACGAGGGTAATGATGGTCGCAAGGAAAGGGAACACGTTAATCTGCGTTTGATACGCAAAGCCGGTCAACCATTTTTTGGCAATCAGATAACCTGCGGGAAGTGCGACCACCGAGGCGATCAAAACCAGAAACATAAAATCTTTGGTGATCAAAAACATGATTTGACTGATACTGGCTCCTAATACTTTTCGGATACCGATTTCTTTATTTCGTTGTTCGGCGGTGTAAGCAGCGAGTCCAAATAGTCCGAGCGCAGCGGTAAAAACAATGAGGAGTGTAATAAAGCCAAGTGCTTTGCCAAAGTTTTGGTAACTTTTGAAAAGGGCACCGAAATCGGCATCTAAAAAAGAATACCGGAAAGGATAGCCAGGTTCCAGAGTGGCCCATTTTTGCTGGATGGCTTTGACGGTTTGTGGTATGTTTTCGGAATGAATTTTTATAATGGTTTTTGGAAGCCAGGGATCGTTTAGCTCCTGCATGACGAAAGGAGTAATGGATTCGTTAAAACCCTTCCAGTGAAAATCTTCGACTACGCCGATGATGAGGCCGTCGTGGTTGGAAATTCGTTGGCCGATGGGATTGTCTTTTATGTTGTAAAATTTTACAAACGATTCGTTGACGACAAATTTTTTGACGGAGTCTCGAATATCTCCTTTGGTAAAAAATTTACCTGCGGTGAGTTTTATATCGAGTGCATCAATAAAGTTTTCGTCCACGCGGTTAAAATCCTGAATGGCGGTGCGTTCTCCGATGGAGTATTGGTTTCCGCCCATTTCTTCGCCGGGAAGTCGATTGGCAAAACTTATGGTTTTGACACCAGGTATTTTAACCAGTTCTGCCTGTGCGCTGGACAATTGCAGCTTTCTGCTTTGGAGTGGAATAACCATAATTTGCTCGGGGTTGAAACCGAGGGATTTGCTGGTGATATAATTAAGTTGTTGGAATACTATTCCTAAAAATAAAATAAGGGCAGCACAAATAGAAAACTGGGCAATGACCAATCCTTTGCGTAATGGCGCACTGTCTTTACTTTTGGAAAAGTCGCCCGTCAGTACTTTAATGGGCGAAAATCCGGAGAGGAAAAGAGCAGGGTAAATCCCGGCGATCAGTCCTACTAAAATTGTTAATATAATTCCAAATCCAATCATCAAAAATGGACTACTTTCCAGAATTGTTAAATCCAAACCCAATAAATTATTAAAATAGGGGAGCATAATTTCTGCGAGGAGAAAAGCAACGAGTAAAGCGATAATACTTTGTAAAATAGATTCGATAAGAAACTGAACCGATGATTCCCAGCGACTGGCACCTACTACTTTTCTGACACCGACCTCCTTGGCACGATTAGCGGACCGGGCCGTGGACAAATTGGTAAAATTAATAATTGCAATAAACAAAATAGCGAATCCTACGAGTAGATAAATAAGCATATAAAATTGATAACTATTGGCCCCGATTTCTCCGTCGAGATGCGAATAGAGGTGAATATCTTTTATGGGTTGGCTGGCGAAAAGAACCGTTAAAGGTTCTTCTTCTCCGAGTGAAGTGTTGAACCTTGAGTTTGCGGCCTGATTCATTTTCTTTTCAAAATTTTTAGCGTCTGTACCGGAATGTAATTTTACGTAACTATAATAGTTGAGCATATTATCCCATTGATTCTCTCCGCTGGTTCGATTCCGCCACGGTAGAAACATATCAAAGTCAATATGACTGTTATCCGTCGGTTTTTTAAAAATTCCTACTACTTTTAGATCTCGATCATTATTAAAGTTGATTAGCTGTCCCATTGGGTTTTGGTTGCCAAAAAACTGGGTAGCCATTTTTTCACTGAGGACTACTTCATTGGGAGTGGTGAGTACAGAATTTGAAGTGCCTGCTGTAAATTCATAAGAGAATACCCGAAAAAAACTAGTGTCTACGTACGCGAAATTATCAAGGTAACTGGAAACATTGTGGTGCTTAAATTGGATTTCTTTCCATGCTGCCTCCAGTCGAGTGGCAGCGATCACCTCAGGTACTTCCGCTGCGATTGTCGTCGCCAGAGGGTAGGGAGTGAGGGCCATCCATTCTTCTTCATCATCGTCGGTAAATAATGCGGTGAGCCGATGAATATCTTTGTAATCTTTAAAGGACTTTTCAAAGCTGGTTTCATACTGTACAAAAACATAGACCAATAAACAGATCGCCATTCCGAGGGCTAAACCAAAAATATTGATAAACGAAAAACGTTTTTGACCTAATAAATTTCTGATGGCGGATTTTAGATAATGGGTAAGCATGGTTTTTTGTTTTAAGGTTTAGCAAAATGTGCCCTGAATATTTTCTTTCGCTGTCTATATCCGATACTTTGCAATTGTATTTTCGCTCACAATTTGTCCGTCGAGCAGTCGTACCACCCGATTTCCAAACTCGGAACAATAAGCGGAGTGCGTTACCATGATAATGGTCGTTCCTTCCTGGTTAAGTTGAGCGAGGGTTTTCATAACGTCGTCTCCGTTAGCGCTGTCTAAGTTACCCGTCGGCTCATCCGCTAGGATTATTTTTGGATTGTTGACAATGGCCCGGGCGACGGCTACTCGTTGTTGCTGACCACCGGAAAGCTGCTGTGGAAAGTGGTTTTTACGGTGCATCATATTCATTTTTTCCAGAAGCTCTTCCGTTCTTTTTTTGCGTTCTCCAGCGGGAACTTTGGTGTATAACATGGGTAGTTCCACGTTTTCGTACACGCTCAGTTCGTCGATCAGATTAAAACTTTGAAAAATAAAACCGATGTTGTGCTTTCGCAAATTGGATCGCTGGCGCTCGGAGTATTTACTAACTTCTTCGTCGAGAAAAAAGTATTCACCACCACTTGGATTGTCGATTAATCCGAGGATGTTTAAAAGGGTGGATTTTCCACAACCTGAAGGTCCCATGATGGAGACAAATTCTCCCGGTTGGATGTGCAGGTCTACTTCGTTGAGGGCCGTGGTTTCGATCTCTTCGGTCCGGTAGACTTTTTTGAGTTTGTTGGTACGTATCATTTGTTAGTTAATTAGTGGATTTGTTATTTAATTAGTTTGTTAGTTCAAATCAGTTTATTGTTTAGTTAGTGTCTTATCAGTTAATTAGTGTATCGGTTAATCAGTTATTGGACTTTAGCTTTTTATCAAAACGTTCCCTGGTTACTGGTAAATCATTATTCAATATTGGATACTCAACATTTAATATTCGTCTATTCCTTCAGCATCAATTCATCTTTTTCATTAAAATTCTCATAGCTACTGGTAATGACCATTTCTCCCGGTTTAAGACCCTGTACGATTTCGTAATATTTGGGATTTTGTCGACCAATTTTAATTTCTTTTTTATAAGCTTTGTTGGTTGTTGGGTCGAGTACGTAGACCCAATTTCCGGCGGTGGTTTGGTAAAAACTGCCCCGTTCGAGTAGGACGGCCTGAGTTTCGTTACTTAGTGAAAGTGGAATACTTACGGTTTGGCCTCTTTTTATTGTTTTAGGAGGCGTTCCGGTAAATACCAGGTCTACTTCAAAAGTGCCATTGGTCACGTCGGGGTAGATTTTTTTGATAATAAGTTCATGAATTTCGTTGGCAAATTTAAAGGAGCCTGTTTGTCCTGGAAAGATTCGGGAAATGTAAAATTCGTCAATCCGGGCGCGTACTTTAAAATTATCCAGTAAATCAATCTGAGCGATTTTTTCTCCTTTGGCAATTAACTCTCCGATTTCTTTATCCAGGGAAGACAATTGTCCATCGATTGGAGCCTTGACGATTAGATTTTCCAAACTGGATTTGGAAATGGCCAGGTTTCTTTCCATCAAATCCAGTGTAGTTGCCATTTGTTGAGACTGAAAATCCTGAAAGAGCGAATCTTTTGCGAGGTTCTTTTTTAGCTGGTGGGTACGACGTTTTAAGTAATTAAATTCATCTTCGTTTTCCTGAAATTCAACTTTTGAAATAATCTCGTCCTTTACTAAATCCCGGTTTCGATCCAGTTTTCTTTTGGATTGAATGAGCCGGTAGTCGGCGTCGAGGGCTTGTTCCTGTAACGACAAACTCTGATTTTCCATCATAATACTGCTGGAACGAATCTGATTGATCTGAGAAACAATATTGGCTTCTTGGTTTAGGTAGCTTACTTGTAAATCCGAGTTGGAGAGCCGTAAAATAGGTTGACCTTTTTTTACGAAAGCTCCGTCCTCCACAAAAATTTCTTCGACCTGACCGCCTTCGAGCGCGCCGATATAAACGGTCTTGATGGGTTGTACCACTCCGGTGATGGGGGTAAATTCTTGAAAAGGTCCCGTTTGAATCGTATCAATCAGTAGCCGCTCTCTTTCTACGTTTAGTCGACTGGTTCCTGCGTCCCGGTAAATAGCAGAAACTAAAAAAACAAATGCCCCAACGGCCAGGATTGCGGGAATAATTTTTTTGAGTGGAAATCTTTTCTTTTCTATTTTCTTATCCATAAGTTTGGAATTAATTGTTCGATTTATCTACTTCTTTTCAATGGGTATGCCAGAAATGTAAAGTGTTGATATTGAGAAGCTTGTATTAATTTATTTTTATAATTTGAATAATTAACCGTTCATTAATGGACGGAAAGTGTTCGTTAATGAACAATTTTATGCAACTAATTCACTAGCTTGTGGTCTTTGTAAAAGAACATTGGGACGAAACGACCCTTTTGACACACCCTCCATTATTAATACTAGAGGAAAACGATTACTAACTACCAAAAATGAAAATATGGCCTCTTCCGCTAAAGTGCTGATCATCGACGATGAAGAAGACATTCTCTTGTCTCTTCGGATGTTTTTGCGCAATCAGGTTGCCCTGGTACATACTGAGCACAATCCAAATCTTATTCCCCGTTTGCTGCGTAAAGAAGACTATGATGTTATTCTTTTAGATATGAATTACCGGAAAGGAGAGACCAGCGGAAATGACGGCCTACGTTGGTTGGAAAAAATTCTGGAACTCAAACCTGACGCGAGCGTGATTGTAATTACAGCTTTTGCAGATGTTGATCTGGCGGTAGAAGCCATCAAACTAGGCGCGATTGAATTTGTTGAAAAACCATGGCGTAACCAAAAATTACTTTCTACTATTTTGACTGTTTACGAACTTAACAAAACCCGTAGAGCGGTTAATAAACTGGAACAAAAACAAAAAGTACTTTCTGATACGATTGACCAGTCTTTTACGGAAATTATCGGTGAATCGGAACCGATGAAAAAGGTTTTCAAAACGATTGATAAAGTTGGAAAAACAGATGCGAATGTTTTAATTCTTGGCGAAAATGGAACGGGTAAAGAACTTATCGCTCGGGCTTTGCACCGGGCCTCTCCCCGGTCGGAAGAGGTTTTTATCAGTGTGGATTTGGGTGCTATACCGGCGTCTTTATTTGAAAGTGAATTGTTTGGTCATGTCAAAGGAGCCTTTACCGATGCTTATCAGGATCGGGCGGGACGCTTTGAGGTTGCCTCGGGTGGTACCTTGTTTTTGGATGAAATAGGGAATTTATCACTTCCGTTGCAAGCCAAGCTTCTAACTGTTTTACAAAATAGAAAAATCCAGAAGGTCGGATCCAGTCAATCACAAGAAGTAGATATTCGATTAATTTGTGCAACCAATATGCCACTTTATGAGATGGTAAAAGAAGGTCGTTTTCGACAAGATTTGCTCTATCGAATTAATACTGTAGAACTAATGCTGCCAGGTTTGCGAGAAAGAGGCGAAGATATTACGTTATTAAGTGAGCACTATTTGAACCTGTTTTCTCGGAAATATCAAAAGCCAGAATTAAAACTTTCAGAAAAGGCAAAAGATAAATTACTAGAGTATACTTGGCCGGGTAATATTCGAGAATTGCGACACGCCGTAGAACGGGCCGTTATTCTTAGCGAAGGAGCAACCTTGCAGCCGGAGGATTTTACGTTTTTAAGACCCAACGAATCCAACCAAACTGCGGCTATAGAAAATTATAATTTGGAAGAGCTGGAACAATGGGCCATCAAAAGAACCCTGACTAAACATAAAGGAAATATCAGTAAAGCCGCTTTAGAGCTCGGAATTACCAGAGCCGCGTTGTACCGTAGGATGGAAAAACATAGTTTGTAAAATGAGGGGGTAAGGGGGGAATCGCTTCGCTTGTTGAGGGGGTGACTCTCTACGTTTGAACGATTCAACAAGCGCAGCGACTCAACGAGCATAGCGATTCAACAACTCAACGATTCAACAAATAAAATGCTGAAAAATTTTAAACTCAACTTACTATTACGACTGCTCCTGCTCATCGGGTTGGTCTTGTCTATTATATACTTTTACCAGAATACCGATCATTACGTCACTCTTTTTATTTTAGTATTGATCCTGTTAGGTGTGCTTTGGCAGATTGTCCGCTACGTTGATCAGACCAATCGTGATTTTACATCTTTTTTAATGGGTATAAAATATGAGGACTTTTCTGCGACCTATTCCGGCCATCATAAAGGGAAGACCTTTGGGAAACTTTACGAAGCCTTTAATGAAATTAATCAGAAATTTCTAAATATTCGTTCCGAACAGGAAGCAAATCATAATTATTTGCAAACCATTGTAGAAAATGTAGATGTAGGACTATTGTGTTTCGACGAAAATGATAAAGTAGTGTTGATGAATAAACGGTTAAAGGAAATTCTTAAAAAACCGTATTTACTGGATGTCTATTATCTCAAGCAAGTGGATGATGTTTTATTTGAAACCATCAAAAATCTGGAACACGGAGATCGTGAATTGGTGAAAATAAACGTAGACAATGAGTTGTTACAGTTGTCGTTGCAAGCCGTGGAATTTAAAATGAAAAATAATGCGTTTAAATTGGTTTCCTTACAGAATATCCACGGAGAACTGGAAGAGCAGGAACTCATTTCGTGGCAAAAATTAATTCGCGTGCTTACCCATGAGATTATGAATTCGGTCACTCCGATCTCTTCTCTCGCTACCACGATGGAAAGTATGCTGCGGGAAGATGAGCCGCTCACCGAACCGGAATTAGCGGATATTCGTATGGCACTAAAAACCATCAATCGTAGAAGCGAAGCCTTGCTGAAATTCACTGAAACTTACCGAAATCTGACACGTGTTCCACTGCCTACTTTTGAAACGGTAGATGCGCGCGAGATGCTACGACGGGTAGAAATGCTATTCCGTCCTGTTTTTTCTGAAAAAGGAATTGACCTTAAAATGGTATTGCCCTCGAAGCCGGTCTTTCTTGAAGCTGACTCAGGACTCATCGAACAGGTTTTGATCAACCTGGTAAAAAACGCAGTCGAAGCCGTTGCCGGAGAACACCAGCAAACTGATCCCGAAATAATATTACGATTAGAACGACTCTCCAACCAATCGCCCATTATTCGTGTGGTAGACAACGGACCAGGTATCGACGAAGAAAAAATTGGACAAATCTTTATGCCTTTCTTTACGACAAAAAAAGAAGGTTCTGGAATAGGGCTGAGCCTTTCCCGGCAGATCATGCAAATGCACAAGGGGAGTCTGGCCGTAATTTCAGAGCCGGAGGAAGGGACGGTTTTTACGCTTCGGTTTTGAAAGGTATTGATTTGTTGAATCGTTGAATCGTTGATTTGTTTCCTTCGACGGCAAAAATAGGATAAAGCACGGTCAATCATATTTTGTGGAAATAATTTTGATGTTTTAGTGGTAAAGAGTATTTGTGATTTTTATACCCAAAGGAGGTTTTATTTTAACCGTTTAGGGTAAGTTTTTACGTTGAATTGACACCTGAATACTTTATTATATGACCTCATCTACCGTGTTTTCCCTATCTTTGTAAAACTTCTTTACCTAAAAAAATTTGAGGTATTACATTTAACTTTTACAGCTAAAGCGGGACTGTTCCCTAAAGTGTGTCAGCGCGAAAGCTTTCCTTTAGGAATACAAGGTGCGGGATGCAAAATGACACACTTATTTGGATAGTCCCGCTTTAGCAGATAATGTACTTTATTAAAGGATTTGCTAGTCGGCCCAAAAACGATTCAACAAATCAACAGTTCAACGATTCAACATCTATTCATGGTTACACTCGATAAAATTACCGATCCGACATTTGAGCAGAAGCCCAGCTACAATGCCCTGGAAAGATTCTTTCTGCGTCTAATTCGCGACGAGCGGGACTTGCCTTTTATCTGGCTTTGTCTCCAGGTCACCTTTATACAAATTCCTTTTGCAATGATGCTTTATACCAATCTGCTTGCGGGCTGGTATTGGGGGGCGGCGGCGATTTTTTATTTGGTCATGATGGTTTATTTTTTGGGACCGTATACGCTGATGTTACATAATACGAGTCACCGGCCATTTTTTAAGCGCGAGCACAATTGGGGGAATCATTATATTCCCTGGGTGCTGGGACCTTTTATGGGGCAGTCGCCCGAAACTTATTTTAGTCACCACATCGGAATGCACCACGCGGAAAATAATATGGAGGCGGATAAATCTTCCACCATGAAATACCAGCGGGATAGCTTTCGTGGATTTATGCATTACTTTGGTGTTTTTCTTTTTATTGGCGTGTTGGAATTAATTAATTATTTTAAAAAAAGAGAACGCTCTGATTTTATTAAAAGGGTAGTGCGGGGTGAGTTTAGTTTTTTGCTGTTAGCGGTGGTACTTTGTTTTATCAGCTGGAAAGCGACGATGATTGTTTTCATTATTCCTTTTATTTTAATTCGTTTTTCCATGATGGCGGGTAACTGGGGACAGCACGCTTTTATCGATGCTAACGATCCGGCTAATAATTATCGAAATAGTATTACTTGTATTAATAGCCTTTACAATCGTCGCTGTTTTAATGACGGTTATCACATCGGTCACCACCTCAGTCCACACCGACACTGGACCGATATGCCAACTGATTTTATAAAAAACAAAGAAAAGTACGTAGAAAATAAGGCGATTGTTTTTGTGGGAATGGACTTTCAGGAAGTCTGGTTGTGGCTGATGCTGAAACGCTACGATAAACTGGCGAGTAATTTTGTGAATATTAATGATGTTTATCAATCGGATGAGGAGGTGATTGCCTTTTTGAAGGAACGAACGCGACGGATTGAGCACGTGGGAGGATTGCAGGTGGTGTAGGAAATTGTTCAGTTGCTAGGTGTTTGTGTATAATTGACAAATTCAGGAAACGGTAATTAGCATAAAAAATCATTTAGAATTAGCTGAACTGGTAACGACTGAGGTCGTTGTTTAGATTAGAATGAAAGTCAAAACACAAATAAACAAGTGCAACATTATAATTTTATCGCTACAAATGAACAATTAGAAATGGAGCTCAAAGAAATAGGTGATTTTATATCTTCATTTCCTGATTTTCAATCTGTTATTCTGTATAATGATCAAGAATTAGAAGCTTTATTTAACCTTATCGGTATTAAGCAGATAACCGAAAAGAAATTATCCAATCCAAATTTTTCAAAATATTGGGATTTATCAGCGTATAAATTACCTGAATTAAGTCAAGATGAATTTGATAAATTATATATTGAATGGCTTGAGATTTCGAGTAGGGAAAACAATATGGATGAATATGGTAATTTGATTTTTTTGATAGGTAAAAGTAAAGATTGGAATAAGTTGAAATACAGATATGTTGTCAAGGAAATATAAAAATTGGCAATCCATGTTTATGTTGCGCATGCTCGTTCGGTAAAAATCAAAAGATGTGTTAAACCCGAATTTCTGCGGAGCAGGCTATCAAGGAAGGTTTCCGCGCTGACACACTTTATGGGACACTCCCGATTTCAAAGGTAGACAGGTAGAAATAGATAATCAGTCTCGTTAATAACAATACTTACAAAAAAAGACTACACCCTCCGGGTGGGCCCACCCCCTTGAATTTGACCGAAGGTCTGTGCATGCCCGCCTCACAGCGAGCAAAACCAACACCAAACTCCTGACGCAGTCTATAACTCGTACAGCTCCGCCACCCTGATGCAGAACAATTCCCACTTCAGTTATGTAAAAAATTAAAAAGATACGCGCGTTGTGAACTTGTTGGCCGGACAGGTGAGTTCACTAATAATAAAAATGTCCTGCATCTGCCTTGCCTACTGTACTAGTCAAGACAACCTAAATGCAAATTAACTAATTGTTTTTAAAATAAAAAATAAAACACAAATTATTTTTTATTTTTCTTCGATTAACCCCTATTTCAATAAGTGATTAATGGCATAGTTTGCAAATAAAGATAAATCCTCCAATCTCAACAATTCCCCTCCCCACCTGTTCTCTATAAAATACCAAGTCAAATATGAATTTAATACTGCGTACGCCCGTCAAGGGATATTATAAAAATGTCATGGCTGCCTTTGATCGTCGTCTTTTTGAAGCGCTCAAACCACCGGTAGGAGAGATGGAAATCAAGGAATTTACCGGATCTCAAAAGGGGGATAAGGTCCATATTCAGTTTCACAGTCCCATCAAGGCGGAGTGGATCAGTGATATTGTGGAGGATCAGATAACCGAACAGCGCGCCTGGTTTGTGGACGTGGGCGTCAAACTCCCCTGGCCGCTCGCCACCTGGACCCACCGCCATATCGTAGAACGAGTGGACGATCAAAATTCAATAATAGTTGACGATATCACTTTTTCGGGAAGTAACTTTATTCTATCTTTGTTATTATATCCCGCTATATTTTTAGGCTTTTACCCGCGGAAGAACATTTATAAGGATTATTTTAAAAAACTTGGAGATCAAACAATTTTATAATTAGAAGATTGAACATTTCTTCCCGTATTCCAATTGTTAGACTCAGCCAAATAAGAAAATAAAAGTTACGAACACGTTCAATATTGAATATTCGATATTGGACATTCATTATTTATTACCTTAACTATGAAAAATCCAATCATCATCGGCGCCGGTGTTTCCGGTTTAGTTGCCGCAATTGAATTAGAAAAAGCTGGATACACACCAACTATTCTTGAAGCGACCGATCGCGTAGGTGGACGTGTCAAATCTGACGGCTTGAATGGCTTTCCTTTCGATCATGGTTTTCAAGTATTACTGACCGAATATCCGGAAGCACAGCGCTATCTTGATTACGAAAAATTAGACTTGCTCAATTTTCTGCCAGGCAGTGTTATTTTTAAAAATGGGAAAATGGAAAAGATTGGAGATCCGATGCGGGACGTTTCTTTCCTATGGCCCACGACTTTTGCGGACGTAGGATCAATCAATGACAAACGATTGATTTTACAATTATCTATTGCAATAAAAAAGAAAAGCATCGAAGATATTTTTGCGGCACCGGAGACGACCACCTTAGCTTATCTGCAAAATTATGGATTCTCTGAGGAAATGATCGGAGACTTTTTTCAACCATTTTTTGCAGGTATTTATCTGGAAGAAGATTTGGATACTTCCAGCCGGATGTTTGAGTTTGTTTATAAAATGTTTGGTAGTGGTTATGCGGCGATTCCTCGCAAAGGGATGCAGGCCATTCCTGATCAACTGGCCGACCAACTCATCCGAACCACGATTCGTTTTAAAGCAGTGGTCAATCGGATTGAAGATCAACGTATCTATTTAGAATCAGGAGAAGTGCTATCCGCAGAACAGATTATTATTGCAACCGATCCTTCCCCATTTTTTAATAAAAAAGCGATCAAACCTACGGAATGGAAATCTTGTTATAACCTCTATTTCCAAACACCAAAATCTATTTTAAAAGACCCAATTATTGGATTGCTGCCGGGTAAAGAAACCTTGGTAAATAATTTTCATTATCTAAACGATTTGTACGGAAGTAAGGAAGAAAATACTACTATTCTCTCTGTAACCGTAGTGAAAAATCATGAGCTGTCTGCAGCGGATATGATTCAACAGGTGAAAACAGAACTGGCCACGCATTGTAAAATTGAGACAGGAGAATTATTGAAAATGTTCCATATCAAAAAAGCCTTACCGAAAGTGACGGACTTAAAATATCAGTCGGTCAAAGAGACGATTTCTCCTTATTCTGGGATCTATTGTTGTGGTGATTATTTAGCAAATAGCTCCCTGAATGCGGCCATGGCTAGTGGTCGAGTAGTGGCAGAACTTGTGGGTAGTGAAAGTATGGTGTAATTTTTTGGCAATACTATTTCTACCTTCTGGATAATATTTTTTAAAAAAAAACGTTACCTTTACATTGTGTTAAAATTTAGAAAAATAGCGAAAGTTACGTCCTTGTTGATGGCATTTATGTTGTTGCTATCCTCAACAGGCTTTTCTATTGATCTTCATTATTGTCAGGGAAATATC
This sequence comes from uncultured Saprospiraceae bacterium, assembly GCA_938015415.1. Taxonomy (GTDB): domain Bacteria; phylum Bacteroidota; class Bacteroidia; order Chitinophagales; family Saprospiraceae; genus JALZUU01. Next base: position 1,785 of record CALLPK010000128.1, on the reverse strand, counting down.
AAGAGTTTTAGTCTTTTTGGCACCGCCAAGTCTTGTCATGCTAAAGCAAAAAAGAGTCCTTGTCAAAAAAGCTGCCACGCTGCTAAAGCCAAATTGGAAAAAGCGGATGATTCTGAAAGAAATTGTTGCTCCAATAAAAGCATGGTGGTCGCTCCTGATCTGGATACCCAAAAAGCGGTATCCGAACAACTGACCGAAACAAATATTAGTTTTCTTTCCGCTTTCGTAGCGGTCTTTTACGCAAATCAAACCCTTGATCTTGCGAAGCGTATTATTCCTCACCAAAATTATATTCCACCCTTGCTGGATCAGGACATACCCGTTCTTTTTCAGTCTTTCCTTTTATAGCTATTACTGTCTTTGATTAGTGAAAACAATCATCCGTTTGCGAAGCAAACGGGGTTTTATTTCATTGGGATTATTCAATAACCTTTGTCACATTCGCATTGTGTAATACGAGTCTACCGGCCGGATTAACTAGTCAACTGATTAACATTTATTTATAAATTCCTAATGTTAATTATCTGAACGAAAGCTCATTACTTAGATGCATTTTAATGAACAGTCCCATTTTCTCTATACAGTAAATTTAAATCATGCAAAACCAACCTTGGCTAGTGGTTTTATTGCTTCTTTTTATGGGTAGCATTCACGGTGCTGCGCAAGGTCCTCCCATTACGGCTGATAAGCCGATTATGTTAGGAGCCAACAATTGGGTCATAAAATCATTGACTGAAATCAGAAAAACAGATAGAGGAACTTTTGTCAAAGCACCTCTAATGATTCATTATTTGCCAACCTCCAATTCTTTGGTGGCCGTTCATCTTCCTCTGGTTACTTATAGCCTTCAGGATGGAGGAAATGGACAAACGCTAGGGGACGTGGAATTACTGGCGAAATACCAATTTTATCGAAAAGATGGAATGGGTAAAACCTTTCGGATGGTCGCTAAAACATTACAAACCTTACCGACCGGAAAAGCCTTAGATATCGATGGAATCAGTACCGGAAATTATCATGGCTATTTGGGAATCGTCGCAGGGTACGAATCCATCAAATACGGTATTTCCAATGAACTCGGTTTTAATCTTAGTCCATCCAATGACCTGGATGAACTTCGCTATAAACTCGGTTTTGGGTTACCGCTTTTACCATCGGTATATCCTGTTAAACAAGTCAACTTATACTTCGAATATCAAAGTAGCTGGTTTCCAGTGATCAACGAATATATGTTGTTATACGCACAAGGTATCCAATACGCCAAAGGACGCGTAACGGTAGAAGCTTCCATCCAATTTCCTTTAGTACAAGATATTTCGGAAGTAGAAAGACGAAAATTTAGTGTCTTTCTGGGTACGAGATATGTTTTTTAGGGACTGTCCTCTAAAGTGTGTCAGCGCGGAAGATTTCCTTTAGGCCTGCCTCCCGAATCAGGGAGGAACACAAGGTGCGGGATGCTAAATGACACACTTGGTCGTACAGTGTCGTTTTTTAAAAAAGTTCTGGATACAGAATGAAAGAATAAATTATTTAGCCATTAAAAAGGTAAAATTTTTCCGTAGGGAAAATTCCTTAAAGACTTAGTGTCTTTGTGGCGGTTACCATTTAAAATTTTATTAAAATGAAAAATATCATAATAGTATTTATCGCGATTTTATTCGCAGGAATTAGTAATCCAATTTACGGTCAGTCAAAAGATATTGACCAATTTACCGTTCAGGTAGAAGGACTCGGTTGTCCATTTTGTGCCTATGGATTAGAGAAGAAATTTAAAGAATTAAAAGG
>CALLPK010000127.1 GCA_938015415.1 uncultured Saprospiraceae bacterium | reverse complement strand
TTGCCAGTTCAGGAAACGTTAACCGCGACGGATGATTGTAGTAGCATTACGATAGAGCCAACGGTTGATCCCTACACGATTGACATCTGTGCAGGATATGCGATTACGTACCGTTGGGTAGCGACGGATAATTGTGGTAATGTGACGACAGAAACACAGACGTTTAATGTGTTACCAGATACGGAAGCACCCGTATTCGACGCAAGTCCAATAGCGATCGCAGATATTAATTGTGAGGATGCGTTGCCTGTCCAGGAGACGTTAACCGCAACGGATGATTGTAGTGTGGTTACTATCGCACCAACCGTTGATCCATTTACAATTGATTTATGTAATGGCTATGCGATTACATACCGTTGGGTAGCGACGGATAATTGTGGTAATGCGACGACAGAAACACAAACGTTTAATGTGTTACCAGATACGGAAGCACCCGTATTTAATACGCAGCCAACACCAATTGTAGATATCAATTGTGATGATGTTTTCCCAGCGATTGAAACGTTGACGGTCACTGACAATTGTAATAATGTAACAGTAACACCAAACATTGATCCTTATACCGAAGATTTATGTGCCGGATACGAGGTGACATACCGTTGGGTAGCTACAGATGTTTGTGGTAATTCAAGTGAAGTATCTACCAGCTTTAATGTGTTACCAGATACGGAAGCACCATTGTTTGATGCACAACCAGCAGCATTAGCTGATATTAGTTGTCATGATGAATTACCTGCAATAGAAACATTGACGGTAACGGATGATTGTAACAATGTAACGGTAACGCCTAGTATTGATCCTTACACGGTTGATCAGTGTGGTGGATATGAAATTACCTATCGTTGGGTGGCTTCAGATGCTTGTGGTAATATGAGTGAAGTAACCACGAGTTTTAATGTACTGCCAGATACGGAAGCGCCAATTTTTGATGCACAGCCAATGGGAATTGATCCAATCAGGTGTCATGACGAATTACCTGTACCGGAAATCTTAACGGCGACCGATGTTTGTGGTAATAATGTGGTAACGCATTCAATCGATCCGTATACAGAGGATCAGTGTGCAGGATACTTTATTACTTACCGTTGGACGGCATCGGATGTTTGTGGTAATTTGAATGAAACGACGACGACATTTAATGTATTACCCGATACGGAAGCACCCGTATTTACAAGTGTTCCGTCTGACATGACAGTGGATTGTGATTCATTACCACCAGTTGTTTCACCGGAGTTCACAGACGCTTGTTCATTGTTCGAAGATATGACATTGAGTTTATCTGAAACGCAAGTAGATGGTCAGTGTATTGATATTCAAATATTGACTAGAACATGGACGGCGACAGATGCTTGTGGGAATACGGCAACTACCAGTCAAGTGATTACCTTCCAGGGTTGTGGACCAGATGTTGTGATTATGTCACCTACGGGCAGTGAAGCTTGTGAAGCAGACGAAATAACATTGACTTCATCCGATATCACGGAGTATCCAACGCCTTATTATCAGTGGCAGTTTAGTGATGATGGAGGTGTTACTTGGACTGATATTCCAGGAGCAACCAATGCAAATTATACTATTGTAACGGAATTGGTAGATGGAGGAGATTATCGATTGAGAGTTGCGAATGATCCGAATGATATTCAGGAGCCATTATGTAGTGTGATTTCAAATAATTTTGAATTGACGATCCATCCGATTTACTTCGATGATCCACAGATTGTTATTTGTGAAGGCGATTCACTCTTCCTAGCGGGAGATTGGCAGACGACTTCAGGTGTTTACACAGATAATTTCGTCTCTCAGTTTGGATGTGATAGTACTATTGTGACCGACTTAGTAGTAATACAGACGTTTAGTACTACGGTTAACGCAAGTATTTGTGAAGGCGAGACTTATAATATTGCTGGTAATTTAGTAGATACCACAGGTATTTATTATGATACACTGGTAGGAACGGGAGGATGTCCTCAATATATTATTACCATCTTGACCGTTTATCCGGTTTATGAAACACCAGTGGTCGTGGATATTTGTGACAACGAATTCTACTTTGCTGGAGGTGCTGATCAGAATTCACCGGGTATTTATTACGATACGCTTGCCAGTGTTAATAGCTGTGATAGTGTAATCGTAACTACTTTGAATGTACTACCGACTTATGACCTTGCATTCACAGAAAATATCTGTGAAGGGGAGACTTACTTTGCTGGTGGTGCTGACCAGACAGAACCTGGTATTTACCGAGATATTTTGGAAACGGTTAATGGATGTGATAGTATCGTACTTACGGAGCTGATTGTTAATCCAGTTTACGCTCCAATAGTTACTACCGAGATCTGTAATGGTGATAGTATCTATCTGGGAGGAGCCTACCAGTACGCCGCAGGAATATTTGTTGATTCGTTGCAAACCATTTATGGTTGTGATAGTACGATTACTACCACGCTGATTATTCGAGATATTTATGCTGATACGTTCGATGTTACGATCTGTAGTACCGATAGTGTATTCCTCGAAGGGGCCTACCAGAATCAAGCAGGTATTTATATTGACAATTTTATGAGTGTTTACGGGTGTGATAGTATTGTTACAACGAACCTAACAGTTGATACTGCAACGATTCTAAGTTCGGAAGATCAGTATATATGTCGTGGCGAATCGATCGAATTATTTGTAAATGGATCAGACGACTTGATCTGGGAGCCAAGTATTGGGTTGAGCTGTTCTACTTGCCATGATCCGGTTGCCTCTCCACTGCAAACGACGACTTATACCGTTACTTCACCGTCCTGTTTAGGAGGTGATACAAGCATAGAAGTTACAGTATTCGTTAATGAATCACCACAAATTAGTGTATCTCCTTACCCGGATATTACGATCCTGAAAGGAGAAGAAACAACGTTGATTGCGACCACAACGGACCCACTAGCGATAATCAGTTGGTACGATATGGCTGGTAATGAAATTTGCGGAGATTGCAGAGAGATCACTGTATCACCAGAAGAAGGAACGACTTACTATGCTCGTATTGATGACGAACTTGGCTGTGGTAACGAAGCCTCTGTCAATGTCAAAGTAGACAGTGATTGTACTATCGGAGAATTCCAAGTGCCAAACATGATTTCACCAAATGGTGACGGAGCAAATGATGACTTCGAGATCATAGCAGAAGGAATTGCCGGTATTGATTTGGTAAGAGTCTATAACCGTTGGGGAGAATTAGTCTTTGAGTCAAATGACCTTGCCATCAAATGGGATGGAACACACAAAGGACAACCTTTAAATCCAGGTGTATACGTTTACTACTTGGAAGGAAGATGTTTGGACGAAGCTAAGTTCACCCGTACAGGGAATATCACGATCCTTAAATAATTTTAAAATTACACATATATATTTATTGCGCCAGGCAGCAAGCGATTTATCGTTATTTGTCTGGCGCTTTTTTTAGAAAAAAAGAAAATTGTGACAAGTTCGCCTGCTAATGGCATGGAAATTGAACTTTGTTTAATGTAAAATACTACCATCCTTTTTGTTGGTGAAAATTACCGCCTGCTGGTACAGATATTGATTTTTCTTCCAGTAACCCCTTCCATTTTACTTCCCATATTTATCTCCCCGTTATTTAATTTCCCCCGATTTCAACACACGAAAATAGGAAGACTATTATGCTATGGTTTTATACCCATTGCTAACGGTTATTCCAATCATAATCAAACTGAAATTAACTAACCCATGAGATTACTCTACCAAAGTAGTATGCTATTTCTGCTCCTTTTTAGCGGATTGGTTGTCAAGGCTCAGGATATACATCTATCGCATATCCATGCTTCGCCAACCGTTTTAAATCCGTCGTTAAATGGACTCTTTACCGGAGATACCAGATTAATAGCCAACGCACGAACCCAATGGACCGGTATTACTAATGGTTACAAAACCGTTGTAGCATCCGTGGATCGAAAGTTATTTACGATGAACAATTCTGACCTCGTAGGAGGAGGATTGCAGCTTTATACAGATGTAGCCGGAGATCTTGGATTCAGAACAAGTTCAGCCGGTTTATCTTTGTCCATGTTGAAATCACTGGATGGCAGTGGTTCAAATTATGTATCATTTGGTATTCAAAATTCATTTGTTACAAATAGTGTTGATTATACTAAAATAATTGCAAACGATTCGGAGCCAATAGTGGATGCAGGAACAAATGATCAGATTTTTTACTGGGATATTAACGCTGGGTTGTCCTGGTTCTATGCTCTTGATCGGGATAATTCGTTCTACGTAGGTGGTTCTTTGTTCCACATTAATCAGCCTAAAGTAGGATTCTTTCAAAGAAATTCTTTTATCAACGGGGAAAAATTATACAGGAGATGGCTGATTCACGGAGGTGGCGATTTTAGGGTAGGAAAAAGATCTTACTTAAAGCCTAGTTTTATTTTTCAGGATCAAGGACCACATCGAGAAATCACGCTTGGTAGCTTTTGGAAATTTAAAACACTCAAAAGTCACCGTACAAAATCTCCTTCTTCCATTCACTTTGGTGCCTGGGTACGTTGGCATGCCGATGTAGATCTGGTAGGTACCGATGCGGTGGTAGCAGCTATTCGAGCAGATTATAACCAAACCTACTTTACTTTTACTTTTGATTTAAATATATCTTCACTAACTAAAGTTAGTTACGGAAGAGGAGGCCCTGAGCTTTCTATCGTACATATTCTAGAAAATAAAAGACAAAGAAAACCTGCAAAAGTTCGCTGTCCGGACTTCTAAAAATACAACAACATACCAACATAACCATGACGGAGAGCTTCATTCAGTACGAATGAGGCTTTTCCATTTTTATCTGGTACATTATTTGCCAAAATAAAAGTAGTAGACCAAGCAGAACTTTTCATTCTATTCTTTTTTCACGCTAAAATCTACTATTTTCCGACCTGAAACTACCAACCATAAGATTTTTAGTTTCCCCCATGTACATCTTTCTGATTTCATCAGTTAGTAATCGTCTGTAATCACCATCACCATTAGGTACTACACGAGGACTAACCTAATTATCGTATTGTCATGGCGAAGTTTAAATTTATTATTTTCCTTATTCTATTTTTTAATCTATCAATTTCGGCTCAAATCCATTTTGAAAGTCAGGTTTTTGAAAAACTTGGAAAACCATTTCTCAACAATGCCTCTTCTGTTGATATTAGTCCGGATGGTCAATTTATTTACGTAAGTAGTTTTGACGAGGATGCAATTACTGTTTTTAAAAGAAATTTGGACGGTAGTATTTTTTTTGTGGAAACACAAAAAAACGAAGTGGCTAGCATCTCGGGATTAGGAGGGACTTACGATGTGAAAGTCAGTCCGGATAATCGACATGTTTATGCTACTGGTAAAGAAGAAAGCTCCATTGTTTATTTTTTAAAAAATGAAATAACCGGTCGCTTGACATTCCTCGGAAAATATCAGGATAATTTAAATAATATTGATGGTATACAAGGTGCATATTTAATGGATTTTACGCCGGACGGTAACTATTTGTACGTAGTAGGACAGGACGAAAATGCCCTGGCGGTTTTTGCCAGAAACGTTAACGACGGGAGTTTGTCTTTGATTCAGGTAATCCGTAATAATCAGAATGGGAATAATAATATGAATTTTCCGGTAAATGTAAAAGTAAGTCCGGATGGGCGCCAAGTATTGGTAACTAGTTATGCAGACAATGCCATTACATGGTTTAATCGTAATAACAGTAATGGAACCTTAACGTATGTGGATAGCCGGTCTAATGAAAATATTCCAGGTGATGTATTATTGGGTGCGTCTGGCTTAAGCATAAGTAAAGATGGAAAAAATGTTTATGTTGCTAGTAGTGATGGAGGAAGTGTTGAGGTGTTTCGTAGAAATCAAAATACCGGTAATTTAACTTTTATGAATAGTTTTAGTGAAACAGAAAATAATGTAAGTGGCTTAGGAGGCACTGTTGCGATTACGGTCAGTGCCGATGAACAACAAGTGTACGCCACAGGTACTGAAAACGATGCTTTGGTTGTTTTTAATAGAAATATAACTACTGGAGAAATTTCTTATCAGGAAACGCTTAGAAATGGAGAACAAAATATTACAGATCTTGATTTTCCAGTTGCGTTGGCGGTGAGTGATAAATTTGATGAGGTGTATGTAGCGGATTTTGGTAGTAACGCTCTTTTATCATTCCACAGAAATGAAAGTGAAGCAACGCTGGATTTTGGTTTTAGCGAGCGAGGAAGCGGGTTGGGAATTACTGGACTCCGTGGTGCAGAAACAGCAGTTATTAGTCCGGATGGAAACTACCTCTACGTTGCGGCAAAAGAAGGAGACGCAGTAAGTATATTTGCTCGTAATCCCGAAAACGGTAGTTTGACCTACGTTGATTATTTAGAAGATGGAGGTGGACTGGATGGCTTGAATGGCGCAACGGAAATTATCATTAGTGCAGATGGAACGGATGTTTATATTGCTGGATTTTGGGATAATACGGTCACTCATTTTCAACGAGATATAAATACGGGATTATTGACTTTTTCGGATAAAGAAAAAGACGGTCTATTCGGCGTGGATGGTATCAGTGGTACGAATAGTTTAGTTTTTTCAGAAAATGAAAATTATGTTTATGCCGCAGGATTTTGGGACAATGCTATCGGGATTTTTGCTAGAAATTCCGATGATGGAACGCTAGAATTTACAGAGGCTATTTTTGATGGTGAAAACGGAGTGGACGGACTTGAAGGTATTACTAAAATAATTTTAAATGACGACCAAACCAAACTCTATGCATTGGGAAGTCTCGAAGAGTCCATTGTTGTGTTTAATATAGACAACCAAAACGGAGGTCTAGATTTTCAGGAAATGATTGCTGCGCCGGGGGCGCTTAAAATGGAGCAGTGTAATACAGATCACCTTTACACGGTCAATCCTACTACCAGTAGTGTCAGTCAATTTAGGGTGACTCCAACTGGAAGTTTGATCCTAGAGATGACGTACGAAGCGACTGCCGGCGGCGGAGGATTTGCAGGATTAAATAATGTAGATAACTTAAATGTGAATCCAAATGGAGATTTAATTTACTTTACTTCTAAAATTGAAAATACCATTGCTGCTTATCGACGAGACCTGGTTACGGGTGAACTGACTTTTGAAAAGGTACAGCGCAACGATGAATTAGAGGTGCACAGTATTGCGGGTGCTTCTAGTGTGAAAACAACTGCGGATGGAAAGTTCATTTATGTTACAGCAGCAGATGATAATGCGGTAGCCGTATTTAGTTGCACTTATTTCTTTAAAGAAACCACTACGGTTTGTGATGGTATAACGGTGACCCTTGCTGGTCAGACTTACGACGAGACTGGTATTTATCAAGAGACGATTGAGAATGATAATTGTATCATCAATATTGACTTAGATTTGACGGTTCAACCTTCTGCGTATAATCTGGCGGTAGACTTGTGCGACGGAGATATTTTTATTCTTGGAGATCAAGCTTATAATAGTTCTGGTATTTATTCCTACGATTTTACCTCTAGTTTGGGTTGTGACAGTATCGTAACGGTAGAGCTTACCGTTGTAGATGCTTTTCAGCCGGACAATCAAACCGTAGAGATCTGTGCAGGAGATAGTTTTGAGGTCGGTGGGAATAGTTATTCGGAAGAAGGAATTTACGAAGTTATCTGGTCAACGAGTAGTGGTTGCGATAGTACGGTATTTTTAGATTTAAAGGTTGAACCAGTTATTGAAATAACAGAAACAGATGTGCTTTGCCAGGGAGAATTTTTTGTTTTTGGAAACCAAAATTATATTCAAAGTGGGCTATACACCAATGTGTTTTCTACCGCCAAGGGATGTGACAGTACCGTGAACTTAATCTTAAGTATTTATCCGGGAACCACCGAAATAGATGTTGTTATTTGTGAAGGAGAATCCTATGATTTTGATGGGCAATCATACACGGAGTCCGGTACTTATCAGGGAATTTTACTATCAAATAATGGTTGTGAAATTGAAACTACGCTGCATTTAGAAGTAGTAGAAACCATCACGGTGGATGCCACTATTATTGACGATGAAGGGAATGGATTGGGTGGTGTTATATTGCAAACGCTTGGAGGGTTACCGCCTTATTCGTATCAATGGAGTAATGGAGTGACCATTGGAGAAGTACATAATTTAATTCCGGGAGTTTACGAAGTTACCGTAACGGACGCCAATAGTTGTAGCAAAGAACTTTCACTATCGGTCAATTTTATTACATCGGTAGAAAACTTAAACACCCTTTCAAAAGTCCATGTCTTTCCAAATCCAAATACCATAGATCATCCCTTAAATATCAACGTGACTTCTCCTAATTTTCAGTTTATTCAATTTCAAATTTTCACTTTATTTGGAGAAAAAATAGCAAGCCAGACAGAAACACTAAGAGCCGGAAAGAATAATTTACAAATGAATTTATCTCTTAATAGTGGAATTTACCTACTTTCTATAATTGATGAAAATGGAATTAGGATCGTCCGGAAAATAGAAATTTTCTAAAAGATTAACGCTTTTTTTAAGTAAAAAAAAGTTAAGGTTAATACTTAAAAGCAATGTCAGACATGAGTCTGGCATTGCTTTTGTTTCTTTATATTATAATATTTTTTAATGCAAATAGAGCTTTCCTCTTCTTTGATTACTACCTAAAGGCTTTCCCTTTCTGTTCCCAAATACCGTTGTTCCCTTTTAGAAGTTAGAAACAACCAGTAAACATATGAAAAAGGTTTCCCCTCTGGCAGTGAGTTACTCACCGCTAACCGTAGCTTGCTGTGCTATACAGCGTATTGGACTATTAGTCATACTATTTTTTTTGGCATCTCTCATTTCGGCCCAAGACAATTGTCCGGGTGCTGGAATATTTCTCGATATACCGGATATTTGTCAAGGAGAAGAATTATCTTTAGAGGTTATCCGAATGATAAATATGGATGATTTGGATAATGGCGAAACTGATTTTGGTGTTAACTTTATTAGCTTTCCCGGAACAACAGTTCCAACTGATCCTTATACGGGAGGCGATCTTATTGCTAACGTACCAAGAGAAGGCTTAACTGGAGGAGGAGATGGTTTTTACGGTGCGAGTACAACCGGGGGATCGGATTTGATCCCGAATTCTTACATCATATGTACGACCCTTGACCCAATACCTTCTGATCCAGCCTGCCGACCTAGTAATTGTCAACAAGTAAACATTTTAGGTGGTCCAGTGGTAACCTTTGTTGCGCCGGATGACCTTTGCGAAGGAGCAAGAGCAGTAGCACTTGATACGGGCAATCCGTCCGGTGGTAGTTACGTAGGTTCGGGCGTAACGGACAACGGTGACGGTAGCTATATTTTTGACCCTGTGACAGCGGGTGTTGGTACCCATACAATCAATTATACTTTCTCTGACCGTGATGATTGTTCCACTACGGTGATGGATGATATTGAAGTTTTCGCAAATCCGATAGCGACTATCAGTGATCCGGAAGATCGTTGTACGGGGGGGGTGGATGCTATTTTTATAGGTGGACCAAATCTTAGCGGAACATTTGATAGTGACGCAATTGCTGGTTTTACGGATAATAGCGATGGTTCTGCTAACTTAGATGTAAGCGTTGCCGGACCAGGAACTTATACAGTTAACTATAATTACACGGATGAGAATGGTTGTTCCGCGACCGTCTCTACGGAGATTTCAATCTGTGAATCTCTTTGTCCTACGATAGATTTATTTGCGGACTTACCTGATTTATGTGAATTTCAGGAAATTAATTTGATCATTGATCGGATGACACTAATTGATTCGCTCGATAATCAGGAAACAGATTATGGAATACTTTTCACAGCCTTTTCGGGAAATATACCTCCGGCTGATCCTTATATTGATGGTGATAGCCTGACCTTTGTAGAACGAGGAGATATTATGGGAGGTGCAGATGGGTTTTATAATTTAAATACCACTGTGACAAATATCCTCACTGCCGGATCATATAATATTTGCGCAACATTAAATCCGTTGCCAGGTGATCCGTTATGCCGACCTTTTTTATGTCAACAAATTTCAGTTCTTGCTGCTCCTGAGGTAACCTTTACTGGGCCGGCAGATCTTTGTGATGATGATCTACCCGTAGCGCTGAATACAGGAACTCCAACGGGAGGAATTTATTATGGTGAACCCGGAGTTATCAATAATCCCGATAGAACTTATAGTTTTGATCCGGCCATTGCGGGTGGAGGTGTTCATATTATTAGTTATGAAATTTCTAATAGAGATGGATGTTCAAATATTGCAACCGATACGGTAATGGTATTTCCCTTACCAACGCTTAGCATCACGTTGCCAGCAACTACTTGCGAAAATGTTCCTGCTTTTGATTTAAATGAAAATCCAACTGGAGGAACCTTATCTGGAAACGGCATAGTTGGGAATAATTTCGATCCTGCGATTGCAGGGGTTGGTGTACACACGATCACATATGATTTTACCGATGCTAATAATTGTAGTAATTCCACTAGTGAAACCATCGAAGTGTTTGCTGCGCCTATTGTCAATTTTTCTGCTTTACCTGATCTATGTAGTGATGGTGACGTGCAAATGAATATTACCGGAGGTATTCCTTTGGGTGGTACTTACAGTGGTCCCGGAGTCACAAATAATCCTGATAGTACTTATAGTTTTAATCCGGCTACTGCTGGTGTCGGTATGCATATAATTGAATATACTTTTATTGACGGAAATGGCTGTGAAACTGTGGCATCGGACGAAGTAGAAGTTTTTGCACTACCCATCGTTACCTTTGTTGCTCCTATGGACTTATGCTCGAATGCTGGCGTCCAATCTGGCTTAGTTGGCGGAACCCCCGCAGAAGGAATGTATAGTGGTCCCGGTGTAACAAATAATTCTGACGGTACCTATGATTTTGATCCTGTCATCGCCGGTGCAGGTACTCATTCAATCAATTATACTTACGCCACTCCAGACTTTGTTGAGGTCTTTGACAATATCAGTTTTGACGATGTAACAAATTTTTTGATCAGTGATGCATCCAGTACGGTAATATCTTCTGATGATTTTACGCTAGCTGTTGATCAAAATATCATTAGGGTTGAGTGGTCAGGTGTATACAGTGGCACAACTATTCCTGCAACCGATGATTTTACGATTGTAATTTATAGCGATGGCGTTGGAATGCCAGGCACGGTTTTGAGTACGGTTTCTATTGGAGACAATGTAAACAGAACAGATACGGGGATTGATAATTCAAATGGTCTTCTTGATATTTATAGTTATAATGCCACCATTCCATCTTTCAGTGCTACTGCTGGAACTATATACTGGATTTCTATTTACAATAATACACCGGCAGGAAACACTTGGAGTTGGGGGAGAAAAGTGGGAGGAGGAAATGGAATAGCTTCTTTTGATCAGGGTAATACCTGGACGCTTGCCACAGGTGGTGAGTTTGATTTTAGACTCGCTGCTAGTGCCGTATCCTGTACAAATACGGCCACGGATACGGTAGAAGTGTTCGCATCGACAATGGTAAGTTTTACAGCTTTGGCCGATCTATGTATTGACGCAGGTATACAAATGAATATTGTTGGCGGTACCCCTTCGGGCGGTATTTACAGCGGTCCCGGAGTTATAAATAATGCTGATAGTACTTATAGTTTTGATCCGGTCATTGCGGGTGCAGGTATCCATATAATTGAATATACTTTTACCGAAGGAAACGGCTGCGAAGCTGTGGCAACGGACGAGGTAGAGGTTTTTGTACTGCCCATTGTTACCTTTACCGCTCCCATGGATTTATGCGTGGACGCTGGGATCCAATCTGATTTGGGTGGAGGAACTCCTGCAGAAGGAATATACAGCGGTCCTGGTGTTGTGAATAATACTGACGGGACCTATGATTTTGATCCGGTCATCGCGGGTGCAGGTATCCATCCGATCAATTATACTTATGCTACTCCAGATTCTGTTGAGGTCTTTGATAATATAGGTTTTGACGCAGTAACAACCTTTTTGATCAGTGATGCAACCAGTACAGTCATAGCTGCTGATGATTTTGTATTTGCTACCGATCAGGAAATTATTACGGTTGCGTGGTCTGGTGTATATAGTGGCACAACTATTCCTGCAACGGATGATTTTACGATTGTAATTTATAGCGATGGAGTCGGAATGCCAGGAACTGTTTTGAGTACGGTTTCTATTGGAGACAATGTAAATAGAACAGATACGGAGATTGATAATTCAAATGGTCTTCTTGATATTTATAGTTATAATGCTACCATTCCACCTTTTAGTGCTACTGCTGGAACTATATACTGGATTTCCATTTACAATAATACACCGGCAGGAAACAGTTGGAGTTGGGGGAGAAGAGTGGGAGGGGGAAATGGAATAGCTTCTTTTGATCAGGGTAATACCTGGACGCTCGCCACAGGTGGTGAGTTTGATTTTAGACTTGCTGCCAGTGCCGTATCCTGTACAAATACCGCCACCGATATGGTAGAAGTATTCGCTACGCCAGATGTAAGTTTTAGTGCCTTGGCAGATTTATGCATCGACGCGGGCGTGCAAATGAATATCAGCGGAGGGAGCCCAACGGGCGGTAGCTTTACAGGTCCTGGCGTAACGGACAATGGCGACGGTACTTATAATTTTGATCCTGTGACAGCAGGAGTAGGAAGGCATACGATTACATACATTTTTACAGATGGAAATAGTTGCGATGATACGGTTACCGATATGGTAGAAGTATTCGCTACCCCAGATGTAAGTTTTAGTGCCTTGGCAGATTTATGCATCGAGGCGGGCGTGCAACTGAATATCATCGGAGGAAGTCCAACGGGGGGCAGCTTTATGGGTACTGGTGTAACAGATAACGGTGACGGCACTTACAACTTCGATCCTCTAACAGCAGGAGTAGGAATTCATACGATTACATATATTTTTACAGATGGAAATAGTTGCGATGATACAGTTACCGATGAAGTAGAAGTATTCGCTATCCCAGATGTAAGTTTTACGGCATTTGCAGATTTATGCATCGACGCGGGCGTGCAACTGAATATCATCGGAGGCAGTCCAACGGGCGGTAGCTTTACGGGTCCTGGTGTAACAGATAACGGCGACGGCACTTACAACTTCGATCCTCTAACAGCAGGAGTAGGAACCCATACGATCACATATATTTTTACAGATGGAAATAGTTGCGATGATACAGTTACCGATGAGGTAGAAGTATTCGCTGCACCAGATGTAAGTTTTACGGCTTTAGCAGATTTATGTATCGACGCGGGCGTACAACTGAATATCATCGGAGGCAGTCCAATGGGCGGTAGCTTTACGGGTACTGGTGTAACAGATAACGGCGACGGCACTTACAACTTCGATCCTCTAACAGCAGGAGTAGGAACCCATACGATCACATATATTTTTACAGATGGA
>CALLPK010000126.1 GCA_938015415.1 uncultured Saprospiraceae bacterium | reverse complement strand
AGAAGAGATTCGCGCTACGACGGATGATGATCGTCGCAACCAATTATATCTGGAAATACAGGAGATTATGTACGAAGAAGTACCAATTATATTCATGTATGGAACTCAGGATTGTGTCGCAATCCATAAACGGTTTGACAACGCCAAGGTATCGATTGCTAATCCCGTTTATACCGAAAGAAGGTTTATCTTAAAAAAATAATTTTTGTTAAAACGAATATTAAAAAAACTAGGTTATTTTTTACCTACGCTGGTCGTGGTTTCGCTCGTCGCTTTTTTTTTGAGCAAACTGGCACCCGGTGACCCGGTAGCGCATTATGTCCCGCCAATTGATGCGCTACCGAGTTCCTCTTATTCGGTGGCTTATTATGAAAAACAGTATACCAAATACTCCCGTGAGTTAGGACTGGACCAGCCATTATTTTATTTATCCTTAGAATCAGTTGCTTACCCGGATACTTTCCACCAAATCATTTTGCCCAGACAAAGGGAGTTGTTAAATAAGCTGGTTGGTCAATATGGTAACTGGCCGGAAGTGCAAAGTTACTATCGTGCACTGGAAAATTTAGATCAGCTATTTTTTCAATGGTCGGACTCCATTGCACCAGATAATCGCATTAATTTTCAACGCACCTCGGGGCAACTATTTTACGCTTACGAAGATACTCCCATCAACAGTTTATTTGACCAATTATCGGCAGAACTCCTTACGGTAGGTCAGTCCCCTTACGGCGACCAGGTCACCGCACTATTATCTGCTCCACTTAACCAGGCGGCAGATGCTTACCAGCAGGTCAAAGACTCCGCTACCCCCAACAAATTAGCGCACCCAACGCTACGCTGGCACGGCACCCACAATCAGTATCACCACTGGATTACGGGTTTTATAAGGGGAGACTTTGGTCGTTCTATCCGGGATCGACGACCCGTTTTTGATAAAATAAAAGAAGCGGCCTGGTGGACGTTATCTATCAATATTATCGCCATCTTTTTAGCTTTTTCTATCTCGATTCCAATCGGGGTATACTCCGCTAGTCACGCGCAGCAGCGGCCCGACCGAATCATTGGTTTTTTGACTTTTGTTTTTTATTCCATTCCGCAATTTTGGATGGCGATGTTGTTGGTTGTTTTTCTGACGACCCCTCAATATGGGATGAACTGGTTTGCTTCGGTAGGCCTAGGCGACCTGAGTTCCGATGCACCTTTCTGGGATCGTTTTTGGGAAAGACTGAGTCATTTGATTCTACCCATTTTTTGTGTCACTTACGGAACGGTAGCTTTTATTTCCCGACAGGTAAGGGGAAGTATGCTGGACGTAATTCAAAAAGATTTTATCCGTACGGCATTTGCCAAAGGACTACCACGAAGTCGGGTAACCTGGAAGCACGCTTTCCGGAATGCGCTTTTCCCGTTGATTACTTTGATTGCGTTGGTTTTTCCAGCGACCTTGGGAGGGTCGGTAATTGTAGAGGTTATTTTTAATATTCCGGGAATGGGTCGGTTATTATTTGATTCGATTTTAGGTCGTGACTGGCCGGTGGTTTTTATGGTCTTAATGATTGTAACATTATTAACGATCTTGGGCAATCTGGTCGCAGACGTGTTGTATAATCTTGCCGATCCGAGGACGAGGGAATAGAAAAGTTCGAATATTATATTTAGTTTTTTCTTTCTAGTGAAAAAATTACAAAATTACTGTACTTCTCGTGGTCCCTTTCCAGCCCGATCCTCAATTATCTCTCCCTTTTCACATAACGGCAATAAAGCCGATTGAATAAAATCCTGAACGGGTTTAGCAATATTATCCGGATATAACAGATGTAAATTAGGACCCGCATCCAGGCTAAAGTAAACGGGTAACTTCGTTTCCTTTCTAAAATTACGTAGTAACTCTATTTGTGCCAAAGTATTAGGACGCATCAAAATATAAGAAGGTTCAGAGGTCATCATCAAGGCGTGGAGGGTGAGGGCCTCGTTTTCCGTAATATTCCCGAATGCTTCCAGGTCTCCGTTTTTCAGGGCAATTTGTAAATCTGCAAAGCGCGTATTGGCTTGTGCGTAGCGGTTGTCCGCAAAAATATTTCCTTCCATCAGACCATGTCCCGCAGAACTGGAAACACTTTTCTCCCCTTTACTAACAATCAAAATATCATCGTGAAAATTGCGGTAAATTTCGTGTAGCTGATCTCCAAACGGCACCGCATACAAATCTGAAGAACCCATTATTTCGGGCGTTTCTCCCCATACGGCCATCGTATCATATACCGAGCGACAGGCGCTACCTGAGCCCAGGCGAGCAACATAAGATGCTTTTTGGTAGAATTTTTTTTCAGAATTTAACGTCCCAAAAATTTCTTTTTCTACCGTACACAGACAAAGCGCCAATGCACTCATACTCGAAGCCGAAGAAGCAATTCCCGCAGAATGTGGAAACGAATTACTGGAGTCAATGGAAAATTCCAACTGGGTCAGAAAAGGAAAAACATCAGCAATACTAGTCAGAAATTTAATCAGTTTAGCACGAAAAACTTCGTTGGGACTTCCGTCAAATTTAAAATCCAGCATGATTTTTTCACTGGATTTTTCTTTGGTGCGATAAGTTAATGTTGTCGTGGTAGCTGCTGTATCCAGCGTAAAACTGATTGAAGGGTTACGGGGCAATTGTCGCCCGTATTTTCCCCAGTATTTAATCAGCGCTAAGTTAGAAGGGCTAATCCATTGCGTTTTACCGCTCAGAGATTGATTGGCAGCAAGCTGTAAGTCAGAATTTGTATAGTCAAGCATGAATTGAATTTTTCAGGCTCAAATGTACGTAGAAGTTGTTTAAAAACGCCCAAATTACCTACGAAGCGATAAAAATAAGCGAAATATTTTCAACATCTTACTTAGAAAAGGATCATCAGTTTTCTCCAATTACTTCGTGAGAAATATTAAAATCTTTTAATACCGCATCCAGTAGCGGATCATCGCCAACATGATAACCTCGCTTTAAGTCGTATCCATTAATCTTTCCAAGTCCTTGCCAAAAGCTGGCACTGACGCCACCCCGAAGATTCTTGATCAAGGTATAAAAGGGCGTGTCTAATTCTTTCTCAATCATTTTGATCAGAATATATCCCTGTGTTTTGGTAAGCTTTTTTAGTGGATCTTTGAATTCTTTTTTAAGCTGCTTGTTCAAGCGCTTGATATGCTTTTTACGTTTTCGCTTCTTCATATTCTGGGTCGTATACTCTACTTCCCGGAAAATTTTTATCGCATCATTTGCGTATGGATAAACAACCGCCGCGTACCGACGGTAACGCAGATATTTTCGATAATCGTCGCGATTATCAAATTTCCGTAGGGAAGAAATGGAAACATCCTCCAGGTCGGCAATGATGATCGTATCGTTATCCGTAATCAAAGCGGTTACAATCTGCCCGTCCAATTCGATCTTCTCTCTCCTTTCGCTAGTCTGCCCGTTTAGCACAGGTGCTAACGTTACGAGAAAAAATAATATATATAACTGCTGCTTCATTAGTTGGTGTTATTTACCGAAGTTGTTTAATAACTTCACCTCTTAGACGCTGTTTAGTACTAAAATAACGCCAAGGAAGTGTTATATATTTGTTAACCGCCTCTTTTAAAGGATACTTAACGGTTATATTTTTCTTTAAACTTCCGATAAAGGGCCTTTTGCTTATTATCCAGGCTAATATCTTTACCTCTAATAAACGCTTTTTCGATGTTAGAGGTTCTCATGTCCATGACATCCCCGGTAGAAATAATTAGTGTAGCATCTTTGCCTTCTTCAAGCGTTCCGACAGTTTTATCTATTCCCAAAATAGTAGCCGGGCTTTGGGTCATCGCCTGAATGGCTGCCTCCTTTGGCAATCCAAAACCGACCGCCTGTCCCGCCTGGAAAGGTAGATTTCGCTGTTGCCAGTATCCTTCTCCTCCGATGGCAAATAACACACCAGCATCATGTAAGGCCTTTGCCGTTTTAAAGGACTGATCAATATCGTCATCATGGTGGTAGGGTAGCGATTGGGTCTGATATAAAATGACGGGAATTTTATGAGTTGCCAGTAAGTCTGCGGCCCGGTAGCTGTCCCGTCCGCCCACGATTACGATTTCTATCCCGTACTCTTTTTTGAATGGAATAGCTGTGGTGATCCCTTCTGCATCATCTACGTGTATAAATAGTCTGCTCGATTGATTAAATAAATCACACATGGCTGCTAGTTTCAGGTTCGTCTCTTCAACGGAAGACTGCTGGCAATATGCTTTGGCTTCCGCCAGAAATTGCTTTATTTCGCTTAGCTGTTCTCCGTATTTTTTGTTTTTAATGCGTCGTGGATTCCCTTCTCTCCATCCAGTCCAGGTCATCATAGAAGGCCAGTTAAGGTGCACACCATTATCCAGTTTATACGCCGCGTCTTCCCAGTTCCAGCCGTCGAGTTCTACCACACTGGAAGTTCCGGAAAAACGCCCTCCAGTAGGTACCACCTGGGCCAGTAAAATTCCGTTAGAACGCACGGTGGGCGTTACTTTTGAATCTGTATTATAAGCAATGATAGAGCGTAAATTAGGGTTTACACTTCCGACTTCGTCCGCATCTCTGGTAGCACGTACGGCACCAATTTCAATCAATCCAATTTGAGAGTTTGTCGCAATCAGGCCTGGATAAATATGCTTTCCGGTCGCGTCAATTTTTTTCCATTTTTTGGAATTATCCATCGATGCGCCAGCTTTACCGACCACGGTAATTTTTCCATTCTCAAAACCAATGATACTATTTTCAATGACTTCTCCATTCCCTAAATGTGCGGTAGCTCCAGAGATCATTATCGGCTGCGATTGAATGAAAGCAGGTGTTTGCTGTCCATTAGCAGCAATGACAATAAGCATTAAAAAAATTAAAATTATATTTTTCATAAAAATCTATCTTTTTGAATAAAAAAAAACTGCTAGTAGAAAAATACTAATCTTGCATTTCATCATCGGCATCATCACAATGGTAATGACGATGCATTTTACCACTGACAGGACGTGTCTTTCCGCCACCTTTTTTCACTTCCAGCATTTTATTGATCAATCGGGTACGTTCTTGTTGTACCGCTAATTGTTTTGCCTCGTCTTCATCGCGATCAAAAAATCGAATACCATCAATAAAGGTTTGTTCTGCTTTCGCATAAATGGACATTGGGTGATCCGACCAAACCACAATATCTGCGTCTTTTCCAGTTTTAATACTTCCTACCCGGTCGTCGATATGTAATAATTTAGCAGGGTTGAGTGTTACAAATTTCCAGGCATCCTCTTCTGAAACTTGCCCGTACTTAACTGCTTTGGCAGCCTCCTGATTTAAACGGCGAGCCATTTCGGCATCATCCGAATTAAAAGCAACGGTTACTCCTTGCTCGTGCATCAGTGCTCCGTTGTAAGGAATCGCATCAATCACTTCGTATTTGTACGCCCACCAATCTGAAAAAGAAGAACCTCCGGCACCATGCGCTTTCATCTTATCCGCTACTTTATAACCTTCCAAAATGTGTGTAAAAGTATTGACTTTAAATCCCATATCATCCGCAACGTGCATAAGCATATTGATCTCAGATTGCACATAAGAATGACAAGAAATATGACGTTTTCCATCCATAATTTCTAATAAAGTTTCCAAATCCAGATCTTTTCTAAATCCAGGTTGATTGCGCTTTTTTCGGTATTCTTTGGCTCGGGTAAAAGCATCTACGTATACCTGTTCTACTCCCATTCTAGTATCCGGAAAACGGTTGTTAGAACTGCTTCGTGATTTTTTAACATTTTCTCCCAGGGCAAATTTGATAAAGCCAGGACTATTTTCCATTTTCATATCTTCGGGTGCATATCCCCAGCGCAATTTGATAATTGCTGATTTACCACCAATAGGATTACAAGATCCGTGGAGCAATTGTGAAGTGGTAACTCCTCCCGCCAGTTGACGGTAGATATCGACATCCTCGGAGTCTACCACATCTCCGATACTCACCTCTGCGGTACTCACCTGTGTGCACTCGTTAACACCCCGGGAAATAGCGATGTGAGAATGTTCGTCAATCACGCCGCAGGTAACATGTTTTCCGGTTCCGTCAATAACTGTAGCTCCGACAGCCGGTAAAGATTTTCCAACCGCCTTAATTTTTCCATTAGAAAATAAAACGTCGGTATTTTCCAAAATCCCATCCTCCTCATTGGTCCAAACCGTAGCGTTCCGAATCAATACGGTTTCTACCTTCGGCAGCGTTTTATTACCAAAAGCCATAAAGGGATAAATGACAACGCCCATTTCTGCATCAGCTAAAGATTCCTCTTTTTTCTTTTTGTCCTTTTTCGCTTCCTTTTTTTCCAAATCTCCGTTTTTTACCGCAGACCATTTAATCCAGCTACCGTCCCGGGCAGTTCCATTGCCCGACCAGAGGTCTTTGGAGAAAATACCCGTCAGACTTACTCTCTCCGCCTCTTCAGTATCTGGTTGAAAAGACAGGTTAATAATATCGTTTTGAATACTGGATTTTACTTTTACATTCGTTGTATCATTGATAACAATTTTCATGGTCGCATCGTCTTCCGCCTCAAGTTGATAAGTTTTATTTCCTACTTTCAGATCATATTTACCCGCTACTTCTGGTGCGTTAGGATTCGAAAAAATGTAAGGTTTTCCCTGAATCCAGTGGTGGTGAATTTTTGTTTTTTCTGCAAAAATTTCGTCAGAGGCAATAAAGAAGTTGGCTAACTTCCCTTTTTCCAAACTTCCTACCTGATCATAAATATTAAGGTTTTTTGCGGGAGACTGCGTAAGTGCTTTGAGCGCCTGTTCTTGTGTCAATCCTGATTCGATCGCTTTGCGAAGATTTTTTAGAAATGATTTTTTATCTTTTAATCCGTGACTGGTCAGGATAATATCTACGCCATTTTGGGCCAGGACTCCTGGGTTAGTTGGTGCTAATTCCCAGTGTTTCATATCACTCAATTCTACCCGTAGTGCATCATAAGGCGCCTCTACGTCAAAAGCTTCGGGAAAATTTAGATTAAGAATAAACGTATTTCCTGCCTTCTTGATTTTTTCCAGGCGCTGATATTCATCTCCGTGCCCATAAATAATATATTTAAGATTTTGCTCCTTTCCTAAGTTAATCGCTCGCAAGCTTTCAAGGATTTCTCTGGTTTCGAAGATCTGGGGTAGCGACTGTACATCGTCCCAGGCAGCAAGTGAGATATTGGTTTCCTCTTTTTGATTTTTATACCATTCACCATCCAGATACGTCTGTCGAAAAAGAGCAATACCTCCCATCAGTGATCCAGGGTAACTTTGAGTAGATGTTCCCTTTTTAAAAGAAAGATGATGTGCTGAACGCTCTTGCAAAATCAATTTATGAGGACGATCTTCCCCCAGTGTAACTACGGTAGCAGTCCCTCGTGACATACCATCCATCCGGTGAGCAGATACCACTCCGAATCCAATCCCCCGGTAACTTTTTGCGGCTTTCTCATCTACCGTAAAATGTTCGTGGGCTCGAAATTCAGGCTGTAAGGCTTGATTCCACATGTAAGCACCCGACTTACTGGAGACCATTTGTTGCGTTCTGCGACCTGATCCACGACTTTGTCTTTCTGCTTCTGGAATTCCATAATCGCTATAAATATCAATAAAAGAAGGATAGATATGCTTTCCTCTTAAGTTAATAGTGACCATTCCTTTAGGAACCGTTAGTCCAGCTCCTACTGCTTCTACTTTACCCTTACGGATAATCAAAGTTCCTTTTTCAATTGTACGATCAAAACTAGTGTGAATGGTTGCGTTTGTAAAAGCGTAAGCCCCATCACGATCATCATAAACCCCATTACGAGGAAACGTTTGCTGGCCGAATAACTGAACAACCATCAAGAGTAATAATATAGAAAAGAGGTGTTTTTTTTTCATAATGTTTGAATTAAGCTTGAACATAAACAAGATATTTTTCTTCAAAAAAATCTTGTTTAAAATAATCACTTAGTGGATAAGTCTCGACGTAAGTCCCTTTCCCAAGCGCGGCGATCTCTGCGTTGATTCGTCCTCCCTTGAGAGCAATTAATCCATTGGGGATGGGATGCACATCTTTTTGGTGAACTAATCTTTGTGTCCAGGGCCTGAGTTTGTCCAGCGTTGCCACCGCTCTGGTCACGACAAAATCAAATCGCATTTTTAGTTCTTCGGCCCGTGCCTGTATTCCCACTGCATTATCGAGTCCGATTGCTTCGGCTACGGCATTGACAACGGTAATCTTCTTTCCTGTTCCATCAATCAGGGTAAATTGAACATTTGGGAATAAAATAGCGAGGGGAATTCCAGGAAAACCACCTCCCGTTCCTAAGTCTACTATTTTAGACCCTGTTCTAAATTTAATGAACTTAGCGATAGCCAGAGAATGTAAAATATGTCTTTCGTAAAGATTATCAATATCTTTACGGGAGATAACATTTATTTTGCTATTCCAATCAGTATACAGTTCCTCTAGCTGAGTAAATTGCTGCATTTGTTTTTCGGTAAGCTTGGGAAAATATTCCCGGATAAGTTCCATAGAATGTGTTTTGAACGTTGTTAGCTATTTACTTCTCTTGACCGTAATAATGAACGAATGCAAATGATATGCACCAAACCATCACGCATTAGTATATTTAAAAAAAATCACGAAAGATATTTTTTGGCTTCGCGAATGGTCAGGTTCGATAAGCCAGGATTATTGTTAAGAAAACCAAGTACGCTTTCCGGATGTTCTTTACTGTGATCACGTAAAGCCCAGCCAGCTGCTTTTTGAATAAAAAATTCTGGAGAATTTTTTAATTCTAAAATATACTGATAAAGCAAGGCCTCATCGGTCGGATAGTTCTTATACCTTTGAAAAATAATTGCGACCCTTTGCAGCCAGATATTCTTACTATCCATCCAGTCTCTGGTAACAGATTTTATTTGTTCCGGGAATCTGGAAAAGTGAATACTCACCATTTTTGAAATCCAATCTACTGAATCCCACCACGAATTGGTAATAATCATCTCTTCCAAAAAATCAGAAAAGTTTGCTGGTTGTTTTTTGATTTGTTTTTCAACCATTAAAATCCCAAAATAATGAATCTCCCGATATTCATTTTCAAAACAAAGTCGTACAAAATCAATCAGTGCCGCATCCGTAAATTTACCATAGCTTTTAAATAACTCACTAAAAAGTGGTTTGGTCTGCGGAGCAGTCACTCCGTAGAAAGGGAATTTATTTCGCATATACGCGCTTTGCTTCTCGGCTACTTCCGGTACACCCGCTTCGGATAAACTCATGATGGCTTTTTGCAAATAAGTGGCGGGCGTTATCTGTGTGATCAAATCAGGATTTATTTTTTAAGGTAGGGTCCGCTGTATGTTTATCGGTTAATAATTTTCTGATACCATTGGTACGGAGTATTTCCGCTCGAATAATGGTATCAATATCTTTTTTGTATTGTTCCCAATCATCATTTATAACTACATAATCATAAGCCCACGCAAACTGAACTTGTTCTTTGATGATGGCAATTCGGGCATCCAGATTATCTTCCTGATAACGTTTGTTGATGCGATCTAATAGCGTTTGAATATCCGGCGGCATAATAAACACAGAAATCACGCGGTGGTCACTAACCGCCTTTACCCGAAACATTCCTTTGTAATCCAGCTCCACCACCAGATGTTTTCGATATTCGTCCTGAATCAGGCTCCGGGGGGATCCGTACATATAATCTCCGTAAGTACGTGTATATTCGAAAATACCTCCATTCTTGACCAATCCATCAAAAGTTGGTTGATCAATATAATTATAATCCTTACCAGGTACTTCTTTGGGCCGTGGTGCCCGAGTGGTATAGGTGGGAATATGCATGATCTGTTTTCCAAAATTTTCAACCGCGTAATCCATAAATGTTCCTTTCCCTGAACCGCTAGGGCCACAAATTACGAAGAGAATATTTTTTCTGCTGTCCAATTGCTGTGACATTCGTTTTTTTTACAAAAATAGGGAATTTACTGGTATTTCAATGTTGGCAATTAACATTTTGATGGGACGGGGCAAAAGATCATTTGCCCCGTCCCATTAAAATTTTTCTCTAGGGAAGTTAAGTCCGGAGAACTTGGTGGCCTATGGTACAGGAGAGGCAGGCTTTTTGGTCACAGAAATTATTTTTTAACTCTAAAAGAGCTTGTGTTTCGTAAGCGGAGGTTGGAATTAATCCCAATTCTTTCCAGCGAGCGATAATTTTATTTTTTTCCGCGGGTATTTCCTCAAGTAATTTTAGCGCATGGTCTTTGTAGCGTTGCTCACCTTTTTTCTTTCCGTAAATAAATAAAAACGGAGCAATGGTATTGATAATTAATAAATGAATAGTCGATTTCCCCATCGTCTTTTTTCGTTTTACCGTTGCTTTATCAAATAAGTAGTGTGTTTGCCAATAAGCAGAGACGTTGAGATTGAACATATTTTCTATTTCCTTTACATTGGTAGCAGCCAATGATTTTGAAAATAGGTGGCGCGACTTAAATATTAGAACGGCCAGTTGTGCAATCCGAATCGTTGGAAAATTTGCGGGACGTAACCGCAGCATCTTCCACGAAGCGACATGAATGGGCTCAAGGCCATATTTTTTCTTAAAGAACTGATATTCTTTTTTCAATTTATTGGGGTAGGCATCGGTAAATTCTCTTTCTAGCATTCCGGCTTGTCCAAACAGGAGCGCTTCTATGTGCAGTAGACGATCCTGGTGTTTAGCCAGAAGACTTAACGGAATAATTCGGGCTAACCACTCGAAAGGTTCGGCGTTTACTTTTGTACCAAAATTGCGGCAGAGTATCTGAAAAAAACAAGTCTCCCAATCATTCTGGGTTGCGGCTAACCGCTCAGTAATATAAGCAGTTTTACGTTGGAGTCTTTCTACCAAAAGCCGGTCTAACCAAATGGCCAATTGTATTTTTGAAACTTTATGAAACAGATGCTGACAAGGGATCCAGGCTTCATTATTAATTATTTTTAGATAAGTTTTGGATAATGTAGGGGGGATACGAGAGCGGAGTTCAAGGCAAGGAATACGACTTTTATTTCCGTGATAGATAATTTCATCTTCTACCAGCACCACGTGTAGAATTACATTCTGATAAGCCAGATCCTGTTGATGTTTGTGTTTGATCCATTCGGAGGAACGCAGGTGCATTTCGATATTACCCACCAACAAAATTTCTCCGATCTTTATTTTTGCATCCAAAAAGTCTGGACCAGCGTTGGTATTGTGTCGACCTGCTTCGATGATTTCTATTTTTTCGCCCTCCGTAGTTTTTAGATCGTGGAGGTATATTTTTTTAACCCGCCAGAGGTACTGGATAAAGTCTTCTTTCAAAGTAGCGTAGGGATCTTCCTGCAACAAAGAACTAAACTGTAAAAAGGGAGCGACATCACTCGGATTAAATCTACCGGGACGAGGAGAGGGAGAATTGTGTAACATGGTTATTCATAATAAGGTTAAAAATGGCAGAAGCTAATTACATTTAACCTCTAGCTGTCCTTACTTAGATGCACCACCTGACTAAATTCCATAAAATTTTCTATTCTTTTTTCCTTTCCAAAATTTTAAAAGTGTAATCATACTCGTTTTTTTCGTCCGACTGGTGTTCGGTTTCCTCGATTAATGTCCACTCTTTCGGATTTATTTCCGGAAAAAAAATATCCCCTTCTACCTCTAAATCCACCTCTGTCAGATAAATCCGATCTACATGTGGCAGTGCAATTTCATAAATTTGTCCACCACCGATAATAAAAACTTCTTCTTCGCCATTGGCTTCCGCCAGTTGTACCGCTTCGGCAACGTTGTGAGTAACCAGACATCCCGTAGCAATAAAAAATGGATTACGGGTCACGATCACGTTTGTTCGTTTTGGTAAAGGACGACCAATTGATTCGTAACATTTACGTCCCATCACAATATGGTGGCCCGTCGTTACTTTTTTAAAATATTTTAAATCCGCCGGTAAATACCAGGGGATATCATTGTCTTTTCCAATAACATTATTTTTGGCAACCGCAACAATTGTAGATATAATCATTTCTATTTTTAATTAAATAAGCTGGTAATTCCTTTTGAA
>CALLPK010000125.1 GCA_938015415.1 uncultured Saprospiraceae bacterium | reverse complement strand
TGAAAAAAGGAAGTGAGCGGGTTTGTACATCTTGCGCAATAACTTCTAAGGAGAAGAGCGTAGCGAAAAGTAAAAATAGGAATTGAGTTTTCATAACTTTATTTTTTGAGTGGATTGATTAGATTATTGTTGAATCGTTGAATCGTTGAATCGTTGAATCGTTGAATCGTTGATTTGATTCTGAAAAGTTAATTAAAAAAAAACATAAAAGACATTTTTGAGGTAAAACCTTTTCTTTTTTCTTTTAAAGAAATTTTCTTATTGAGTATGGATGATTTTCAACAAATCAACATAAAAAAGGAAGACGCCTAAAAATAAGCGTTAGTTACGTAAGCAATTTGTTTTTTAGACAGTTTCTTCTTTTTTAACTTTTTCGTCGGATTTTATAAAGCCGTCCAGAATGCGAATGGTACGTGAACCGTACGCTGCATTTTTTTCCGAATGCGTTACCTGAATGATCGTAATGCCTTGGCGGTTGAGCTGTTGAAACAATTCCATAATTTGTGCGGCCTGTTCGGAATGCAAATTTCCGGTAGGCTCGTCCGCCAAAATTAATCTGGGTTTATGAATGATGGCTCTGGCAACGCCGACGAGTTGTTGCTGTCCGCCGGAAAGCTGTGCCGGAAATAAATCTTTTTTAGCCACCATGTTAAAGCGATCCAGTACCTCCGCCACCATACTTTTACGATCAGCCGATTTGATGTCGCGGTAGAGGAGCGGTGTTTCGATGTTTTCGTAAACCGTTAGTTCGTCGATCAGATGATAGGCTTGAAAAATAAAACCCATGTATTGCTTGTGCAATTCCTGGCGGCGGCGTTCTTTGAGTTTAAAAACAGATTCACCAAAAAAATCGTACGTTCCATTTTCGGGTTTTTCCAGCATTCCAATGGTGTTGAGCAGCGTGGATTTGCCCGCTCCGCTGGGACCCATGATGGTGACAAATTCTCCTTCTGTGATATCGAGGGAGATGTCGCGGAGGATGTACGTTTTGCGTAAGCCGGCGCGAAAGTACTTTTCTAAATTTCTGAGTTGAATCATGGTAATACGTTTTGCTAGTATTCCTTCAATGGGCGTGCCAGATGTAGTAATAAACTGTACCTCAGTTATTTACGTATATAAACCAGCTATTTTAACATTTGAGATTCGTCCGATAGTGAACGGTGAGTGTTCGGAAATGGACATAATTTTCTGTGCAATTTGCAATTTGCCGCTTGCAATTTGCCTCTTCTATCGCGATAGCATAAGAGCAAGAAGCAAAAAACACGCACGCGAACACGAGATGGCAATGATTTGATTTTTTATATTTCTAAATTCCTGATCCGAATGATAAGAAAATAGGGTTAGCAATGAAGAAAATTCTTTAAAGCAGTTTTAGCTCCTTTTTTACCGGTGTACCAGGCAGTGTAGGGTAGTGTAAAGGTGGGAATGCCGATCCGGCTCATTAATTTTATTCGGTTGACCGGCCAGATATCTTCGAAGTCGCCGGGATATCCGACCAGATCAATACAGAAAGATTTATCCTGATGAACAACTACGAGATCCACTTCAATACCAGCGATCGTGTAATTTGGAAAAATCTCTTGTACCTTCCATAGTTTTAGCGTGCTGATAACGTCCTTCATAAACTCATCTTCTTCGGACTCCTTTACTTTTAGATGATCATCAGTTACCGTTTGTTTGGTTTGTTGTAAATAATGTGTCAATAAATAATGCGGTGGAAGTTCAGACGAGGAGACAGATAAAAAAATATGTTGGGCTAATCTGGCCCGGGTAACACTGACGTTAAAAACATCCGCTCTGTTCAAGTATAAATAAGTAGAAGGATGGGTTTGATGGTCTACCACAAAAGATAAAAACATTAAATCTCTTTCTTCTCCTTGAAAGTGATGTGGCGTTCCGATTAGTAGTTGATGTCGCCGGATATCCTGGGCGGAAATGGACTTGCTTACTTTGTTTTTTAGGAAGGTAATCTGGCTACGAAAAGGGGAAAGAATTCCAATGGACTGACACAGTTTTTTAGGCAAAGAAGCTTCGTTTCTAATAATGGTTTTAATGTAGGTTAGAATAGCCGATGCTTCAATTGGATTTTGTCCTTTTTCGTTACGAATACCTGCTACGGGATATTGAAAAACTGATTTTTCTTTTTTTGAAATTGGGTCAGCCGTCATGATTTTCAGCTTATTTTTATAAAAATATTGGTTGCTAAAATTTATGATATCGGGCATGCTCCGATAGTGTTCATCCAGAAAGTGAACTTGTTTTTGGCTTTGTAAAGTGCTGGAGACCAGGTCGAGCAAACTACCATTTCGGTAGTCGATTTTCTTTTGTGGAAGATGGTCGACTTTATATTGTTTGGCAAATTTATGCTGTTGCGTACCAGATAAAAAGGAGAGATGGCGAAGCTGTTTCGGATCACCGACTACGATAACTTTTTTGGCGCGCTGTAAAAGAGGGATAGAGCTGGCAATATCACATTGGGTAGCTTCGTCGATAATGACTACGTCAAAAAGTTCAGGAATTAAAGGTAAAGATTTATGAACATCCACCGCATTAACCACCCAGGCTGGTAAAGCACGCAAGATTACTTTAAAATCAATTTCCATAAATTTTTCCTGCATCAGGTTACCGCTTTCCATCTGGAGACCACTGATCATTTTTTCCAAAGATCTTCTATCTTTAGCGACAGCTTCGTAGAGATAATATTCGGCACTTTTTTTCAGTAATATCCGGGTAGCTTTAATTTTTTTTGGAGTAATTTTTTTTAATTGATCCAGTAGTTCCCATAAGTAAAACTGAGTATTGTTTACTCTATATTCAATAATTTTTTTCTTGATGTTTTGCAGGATACCTGGGTTGAAATTGGCAAAAAAGGTCCCTCTTTTTATATCTGTTACTGCCTGTTTCCTAATTTGTTTTTCCAGGTTTTCTTCTTTTTGGGTTAGTTCAATTACTTTATTCGTTAATGTATTTAAGTTGCTTTTGGATACTCGTTGTACGATTAATCCATGGGAGATATTTTCCAATCTAGTTTTTAGGGAATTCTTAAAATGACCGGAAGCAGTTTTGAGTACCATATTTTTCAAACCAAAATCTTGTTCGATTTTTTTTGCAATTACCTTTCCCGCCTGGTTGTTTTTGGAAGCGATCAATACTGATTTTCCATGGCTTATAAGATCTGCTGTCAGTGCAGCGATGGTAAAGGATTTGCCCGTGCCCGGTGGACCGATCACCAAGGTGGTTTGGTATTGGTCAGAACTGTGAAAGATATTCAGTTGATTATCACTTAGCGTAACCGGTGTAAAAATTTTACGAAGTTTTACCTGCTTACGGAGTGGTAATTTCTCTAAAAAAAGTTCCTCCAGAATGGGAGAAAAGTAATTAGCTTCACTGAGTTCTACCAATTCATTTAAGATGCCACGGGAGCCGGAGGGTTTATTAAATAATCCAATACCGAGGGCAGAAATTAATCGGAGGGTTGAATTTTTTTTACGATTTACGGCTAACGATCGTAAATCATTTTCATTTGAGAATTCTGGAAAATTTGTCAGTTCCGATAAATTTAATTCTGGAATTAAATTACCCAGTACTGTTTCCAATTGATGAATTTGATCAAATCCTAAATAGCCTTTTGGTAAAATATCAGAAAATTCATTTTGAGAGATGGTAAGGGCTGGATTGAGCGATTTTAGGTAAAAAAAGAAAGCAGGATTTACAATAACACTTTCTGCTTCAATGCTGAGATAATATATATCATTGGTTACTGACAGTTGTACTGGGTAAATATAAAGGGGGGCGAAAATTCTACGACTTTTACCCAACTGCTGCATTCGACCTCTAACGAAAAAAGCACCTGCGTACAAGGCTTTCTCCTGAGAATGTATGGCTAGTTGTTGTTCCATCCGTTTTCCCCAGACAGAGTCGACTGGAACTTCGCTCCATTTTCCGGTAAGTAAATCTCCTTGTTGCTGATCGAGTTGGTCGGAAACTTGCTTACCAAAAAAATCAGGGACATTAATCGCTTTATAATCCACTTGATAGCAAGCTCGGAAATATTGAGCAATTCGTTGCAGTTCGTTCATATTTGTAAAAATAAAAGCTTAATTGGATATATTCATATTTTACTTGAAAACAATAGATTATCTTTACCATATAAAATAAACAAATAAAGCATCCTTCAATGGATTGGAATATGACCATCAAGGAATTATTGGAATTTAATTTTATCGATATTGGCGGTATCAGCCTGAGTGCGATTACCCTCATTAAGTTTACGCTGGTGATTGTTCTGGGGCGGATTATCTTGTGGGTGGTCCTCAAACAAATCCTGCGAAGGTTTTTTGAGAAAGTGGATGATCCGGGACGACAGTTTGCCATTCGACAATTTGTAAAATATATTATTTACCTTCTTACTTTTTTATTTGCTTTACAAACGCTGGGGATTAGCCTTTCGGTACTCTGGGCGGGATCGGCGGCCTTGTTAGTGGGTTTTGGATTGGGGATGCAGCAGAATTTTAACGATCTTGTTTCCGGCATTATTCTGCTTATCGAAAGTAGTGTCGCGGTGGGAGATGTAGTGACGGTAGATGGGATCGTGGGCAAGGTAAAGCGAATTGGTCTCAGAACTTCAGAGGTAGAATCCTTAGATGAAATTACGATTGTCATTCCAAATTCCAAACTAGTGGTGGACAATGTTGTCAACTGGAGTTATAATGGTAAATATTCCCGGTTTCACGTTAGCATTGGCGTGGCCTACGATGCGGATCCGGAGGAAGTCAGAAAAATATTATTGAGGGTTGCCGATACGCAGATGGAACTGCTCACCCAGCCGAAACCAAACGTACAGTTTGTTGGATTCGGAGATTCCTCTCTTGATTTTAAATTACTTTTCTACACCCATAATTTCTGGCAGATTGAACGGATCAAAAGTGATTTACGCTTTAAAATTTTTGCGGCCCTGAAGAAAGCCGAAATCGAAATTCCATTCCCACAAACAGATATTTGGGTCCGTAGTGCGAAGGATTCGAATGGTACTGGTACAAAAAAAGAAGAAACGCCGTCGGGAAATTAGGTTTGGCTGTTGGCTTGGGTATTTTTTAATATTGAATATTGAATCTCCAATCTTGAATATTGATTTTTTGACCAGTCAACAGACCCTAAAAAAACGTTCGCCAACTCAACCCATTTCCATTCAAACTCAGTCCACCGATCAAAGGATGTAAATCTTTTCCATGTTGATGATGTATCCAAAACACCGCCAGGTCAAATACCAATAAAAAGGCTCCCTGCAGCATAATGCTTTCACCGAATCCTGCGAGTCGTTCCGGATTGTTGGTCGTAGTCTTTGCACGTTCCCGCAGGTAGGCACCGCCCATGATATAGCCTACGTCGAGACCTGCATTGAATAATAAAATACGGGTGATCTTTTCTTGTTCTTTAAAACTATTTAATAGATCAAAGCTGGCCGGATCGGTTTTGATGGCGTTATAATAAGCAAATCCTGCAATCCCCAGGTTAATCGCTCCCCAGCCCAGATTCATCTGATGAAAATATTTTGCCTTTCCCGTTTTTTGTCCTGTGAGTAGTGCGCCCGAAGCGAGGTTGCCGATGGCCCAGCCACCGAGAATGGTCATAGCGGTACGATTGATCTGGAGGCGTTGAGTATTGAAATCAAGTAGGTCAGGATTTTGGCCCATTACTATATTGGCAAACCCTAAAAAGAGGAGGAGGAGGAGGACCTTATAAGGCGTATTTAGTTGATACATATTCGTATTGTTAAAAAAACTTTAAATAAATCTTACTTTCTCCGTAACTTCCAGACGAATCAGAACGTCTTCCTGACAAATGACCAGAGAACAATTTCATACCGAAATATTACCACTCCGCGAAAAACTATACCGTTATGCGCTTAGTATAACGCTGGATACTGCTTTGGCGGAAGATGTTCTCCAGGACGTTTTTATCAAGTTATGGACCAAAAAATGCGAACTTGGCAAGGTTCAAAATCGGGAAGCCTGGTGTGTGCGTGTCGTCCGAAATCAATCTTTG
Organism: uncultured Saprospiraceae bacterium; assembly: GCA_938015415.1. Classification (GTDB taxonomy): domain Bacteria; phylum Bacteroidota; class Bacteroidia; order Chitinophagales; family Saprospiraceae; genus JALZUU01. Next base: position 9,576 of record CALLPK010000125.1, on the reverse strand, counting down.
GATCGGATTCGTCAACGAAAAAGGCAACCGCTGGAACTGAAAAAAGTTCATTATGCCATGAATGCTGTTGCTTCAGCGGATAGCTTGGAACATCAAGATTTATTACAGCAGATTCGATTGGTATTAGAAAAATTACCAGAACAACAAAGAGAAATTTTTCGCTTACGGGAACTTATGGGCTACAGCAATGCAGAAATCGAAGAGATCCTGGATTTAAATCATAGTCAGGTAAAAGTCAGTCTGTTTCGGGCTCGACAAATCATCCGAAAAAAAATAGATAAAATAATTAATTATGGTGTCTAAAGAAATAAAAAAACTAGTAGAAAAATACTGGGCTGGAAAAACGACGCCCGACGAAGAGGGAACCCTGAAAGCATGGTACACCAAACATGCAGATGGCTCCGATCCGGAAACGGAACGCTATTTTTCGATGCTGGGAAATTTTAATAAAATAGTTTCTGATCCAAAGGTTGAACTCAAACTTCCGGAAAATGCCGCAGTTCGTCCAATAAAGCAGCCTCGTCGGTTTAATTATACGTACTTGTCCCGCATAGCTGCCGTAATGATTGTGGCGGTAGGTATCGGATTGATCTGGAAAATGCAACCGCAGCAAATAAATGAGGTCGCAGTGGAAGAAATTTATACTCAGGAAGAAATTCAGCAATCTTACGAAGAAGCAAAAACAGCTTTGCTGCTGATTGCTGCTAAACTGAACAAAGGAAAAGATGCTATGGAACAATTAGATAAATTTTCGGAAACGAAACAACGTATTAGTGAAAAAAAAATGAGGTAACAAAGACGCTGAGCCACAGAGAAAAATAACGTTAGAAGAACTTATTGTCTTCGCGCCTTAGTGGCAAAAAAAGTCACGTATTGTTAAAGATTTAAAACAATTAAAATTTAAAAAATATGAAAACATTACTAATTTTTTTAATTTCTTTTTTCTCCCTTACGGCAATGACTGCTCAGAAAGAAATGATTTCCCTGCATTTTGGGGAATATGAAAAAGATCAAAGATTTGAAAAAATCGATTTGGATCGAACCAGTTTTGAGCGATTTGCTAATATCAAAACCGAAGACGAAGCGGAGCTACGACTCATCCGGGCTTTTGAACAATTGAACGGGGTGAAAGCTATTTTTCTGGAACACGATGGGACAGCTTTTGATTTGAGTAACGCGGCGGTGAAGACCGTGATGGCCGACGAGGCTTACGAAGAATTGATGTCGGTTAACACCAACCGGGAAAACGTATTGATGACCATCCGGGAAGAAGCAGACGTGGTCAAAGAACTGTCCGTTATCGTTGGTGCTGACCAAAATTTTATGGTGGCCACGCTTTACGGAGATATTGATTTAAAAGCTCTTTCTACGATTACGACGATTTTACGAAAAAATGGAAAGGAGTGGTTTAAGCAATTTCAAAATATTGCGGCCGAAGAACTTAGTTTTGGACCTTCTGTAACTACCGAGAAAAAACCGCTTGCAACCTGGGACGAAGATTTAGGGATTCGTATATTTCCTAATCCGGCGAGCTCTTTTATTCGATTGGAAGCTCAAAAAACGACCAACGAAAATTTTAAAATTGAATTTTACTCGCTGATCGGAGAGCGATTGGAAGTAGCACAAAACGTACAGTTACCACACCAAATAAATTTGACCGATTTACCTGCAGGTACCTTCGTGGTCCGATTGACGGCACCCGATGGAAGATTTAAAAATTACCGCATTCTAAAAGCTAATAATCGACCTTAGAGATTGTTGAATCGCTTTCTTGTTGAATCGCTTTCTTGTTGAATCGTTGAATTGTTGAATCGTTGAATTGTTTCACGTAAGACAGAAATTAAATTACTTAACACTGAGAGGAATGTTTAATTTTCCTTCCGAATTTATGAAAGAGAAAAGCGACGATAGGAGCGTTTGACTGAATAAATCCGGAATTAAAGAAAATTGAAAAGTGACTCGAAGTATAATTATCTAAAATAATAAAAATGAAAAAGTTATCAATTCTCGTCGTCATGGTATTGTTATCCATTACGACTTATGCACAAAAAAATGCTGTTTCCAAACATTTTTCTCAATATCAACGCGACACCTCTTTTACAAAAGTCAGTGTGACCAACAAGATGTTTTCGCTTTTTACTGAAATTGAAACAGACGATGAAAGTGAGCAGGAAATTCTGGCGGCAATGGCCAAGTTGAAAGGTGTAAAAGCCTTGTTTACTGATGATGCAAAAAAAGCAAATTTATTGGAGCGCTATTACGATGCGATATCCACCATTGAAAACGACGGTGCTTTTGAGGAGTTAATGACCGTGGAAGATCGTCGCGAAAATGTATCCTTTATGATTCGGGAAGACGATGGTGGTGTCATTCGCGAAATGCTGATGATCATGGGAGGACCCGATAATTTTATGGTGATGAGTGTATTTGGAGAAATTGACCTGGCTAGTATTGGTAAAATTTCCAAGGCATTGAAGATAAAGGGAATGGAGCAGTTTGAAAAAATAGCAGAATAGATGAAAAAAAGCTATCGGCTGTTTGCTATTGACTTCTTGCTTCCTTCAATCGCAAATGAGGGAAGCAAGAAGCTAAGAGCAAGAAGCAAAAAAAAAATAATTTGTCATGTATTTATTTTGTTCTTATTGCTAGTGACCTTATTACTGGGAGGTTGTACTTCCGCTAGTAATGGCGAATCGGAAGTGATGCGGGAATTGCGAAAGACCGATTACGTTTTCGGAACTTCGGAATTGATTCAGACCAGTTATTTTCTCTATCCTTCGACGATGAGAATGGTTAACATTACCGGATGCCTAATTGGGACGAAGCGATCAGGGACGTACGTCGGTTGAGTATATTTTCTATGTGGCCGGATCGTTTTGATCAGGCAAAACGAAACGAAGTGGTAGCGGACTTGGAAGAGAAAGAAAACTTTTCTCTGTACGCCGAAATGGAAGATAAGTATTCCGATTTTAAATTACTGGGTAGAAATAACGGAACAGAAGCCATTTTGATTTATAATGACAGTACTGTTAATTATGTCGTTCATTTGTTAGGAAAACTAAATTACGTAAAATTGATGAAGCTATCCGCCGATTTACGGGACACAGAAAAAAGAGGTGCGGGTCTTGATCTTTTGGTGAAAGCGATGGGGCAAGACGAAGACCGGGCGATCCGGCAAAGGCAGTATTATGATAGAAGAAAAGAAATAAAAGCAGCGGAGCAATTAAGAAAGGATTCGATCGAAGCAGCTTTAAATCAGGAACCTTTTACCACCGAGTAGACAACTATCTATGGAAATTTTAGCGACCGAAAAACTTACCAAAAAATACAAACGCCTGACTGCGCTCAACCAACTGGATTTTTCTATCCAAAAAGGAATGGTTTTCGGATTGCTGGGCCCTAATGGAAGTGGAAAGACGACCACGTTGGGAATGCTACTCAATGTGATCCAACCCACCTCTGGCGTGTATCGCTGGTTTGGAAAATCACCAACCCCGGAGAGTCGACGACAGATCGGTGCGATCCTGGAGATTCCCTGTTTTTTGCCTTACCTGACCGCTGTACAAAATCTAAAAATCATCGCGGAAATCAAGCAATGTTCCTATCAGGCGATTGATAAAACGCTGGAAATCGTGGGTTTATTTGATCGGCGGAATGATCCCTTTAAAACCTATTCGTTGGGAATGAAGCAACGTCTGGCCATCGGAGCGGCGTTATTGTCTGATCCGGAGGTATTGATCTTTGACGAACCGACCAATGGTCTTGATCCGAAAGGAATTGTCGAAATCCGGGAACTAATTATTGAGATTGCCCAAACGGGAAAAACGATTATTCTCGCCAGTCACCTGCTGGACGAAGTACAAAAAGTATGTTCAGATTTTATGGTGCTGCGCAAAGGCGAAAAACTATTTCAGGGTAGGGTAGAAGATGCGCTTTTAAATCAAAAAACAATTGAAGTCGGTAGTCCGGATTTAGTTATTTTAAAAAACGCGCTGGAACAATTTTCCGGTATTCAGGAATTAACGACGACGGCCAGTCAGTGTATTTTAAAAACCGATAGTCGGGTGACTACGACCCAAATTGGACAATTTTTACTGGAACAAAATATTCCGGTCAATCATCTGGTTAAAAAAGAAGGAAGTCTCGAAAAAGAATTTTTAAATATACTGTCAGAACATGAATAGACTTCTGAAAATTGAATGGCTCAAACTTAAAAACTATCGTCCTTTCTGGATTCTGATGGGGATGTATACCGTATTTTCGCTCAGTATTTGTTTTGGTGGAATGGCTTTTCTTACATGGTTAAAAAACCAGGGTGCAGACTTTAATGGCTTTAATCCAACGATGCTACCGATGTACGATTTTCCGGATATCTGGCAGAACTTAACGTGGCTTACTTCCCTTTTTAAAATTATCCTCGCCTTTATTGTCATCATGTCGATCAACAACGAGATCAGTTACCGGATTATCCGACAAAATGTGATTGATGGTTTTGAAAAAAAGGATTGGCTACGTTCCAAATTATTACTCAACGGAGCGATTGCAGGCTATGCCGTTCTACTAGTATTCATTGGTGGATTAATTACGGGAATGATCTACGGGCATCCTGATTCGAGGGCTTCGATGTTTTCTAATATTCATTTTTTGGTCGCCTTTTTCTTTGATGTATTTATTTTCTTGTGTTTTGCGATGTTGTTAATTGTTGCCTTTCGGAAAGGTCCTTTGCTGATCATCGGCCTACTGATGTACACGGTAGCTTTTGAACCTTTTTTAGCGTTCTTTCTATACGATTTTCCGAGACTGCCCGCGGGATTCCGTCCGATAGCTGATTTTTTGCCGGTACAATCTTTACGAAATTTAGTCCCTTTTCCGCTCAAGCGTTATGGATTGATGGAGGTTTCGGATAGCATTTCTATAAAGGCGATTTTGATCGCTGCTGGTTGGCTGATTTTTAATATTGGAATGACCAACTGGATATTGAAGCGGCGGGATTTGTAAAGTAGTTAAGACTTATTTTATTTCTTTAATAAATCAATCACAATTAATATTTTCATAGAGGGTGTTCAATTAAGTGTGTCTCTGGCCGCCCGCACCTCAATCCAGAAGGAAGCCAAAACGCGCAGACACATTTAAGGGAACATCTCCTTTTCATACATGGGATAACATACTGATTGCCCAATTAATCATCAGTCGAATAAATCCTTCGTTTTATCGAATAGCTGATCTTATGATTGTTAAATGAATTATCTTATTGGTACACTAAAACCAATAAATCATGGGATTTTCACAAGGCGCAATTACTTCCAATAAAAATAATCGCAATCTGCAGCGAAAGCAAAGTTCTTTTGGCCTGGGAAAAAGCGGATTAACCGGAAAAGGTTTTCACGGTAAAAAGGTGCCGATTAACGAAGTAGCAATGGAGAAGATCGCTCGTCGGTCGTTGTTCATTGAAATAATGTTTTATGTAATGGCGGTAGGATTGACCTTAGCAGGAGTTTGTTACCTTTTGGTTTAAAGGGGAGTCTTCCCTAAAGTGTGTCAGCGCGGAAGCTTTCCTTCAGGAACACAAGGTGCGGGATGCCTGAGCTAATGATAATTAGCGAACCCGCAGGGATGGGAGGCCACACACTTGTTCGTACGGTCTCGTTTAAAGCTCAGTATTTGTTAACCTTGAAAAATATAGCTTTGAAAATTAAAAACACCCCGACGCTCTTCGCAACGGGGTGTTTTTTGTAGAAATTCAGAGGATGTCTTCTTTTATTTCAATTTTTTCAGTTTGCGCATTACCTTTGGTGCATCCTGAAAACCTACGATTCGATCGATAATTTTAACCTCCGGGTTGTAAATAATCAGGGTAGGGTATCCTCGTAGGCCGGTCGTTCTGGTATACTCATGTACCCCGTTGCGTTGGCGCGATGATTTTGTCGGATCGAAAGTTGGATTGCTGTATACTTTGCCTTTAAAGGTTACGGGAGCCTGGCTTTCAGCATTGAATTTAACCGCGTAAAAATGTTCGTTGATATAGCTGATTAGTTCCGGGTTGGTAAAAGTTCGCTGCATCATCATCTTACAGGGGCCACACCATTCGGTATATAAATCCACCATGATTTTCTTTGGATTGGTTTTATTCAATTCCTGTGCTTCTTCGAGCGTTAGCCAATTGATTTTAACCGCTTCATTAACTTTTGCGGATTTAGTGGAGGTTTGTGCAGAGATATTTATAGCACCCAGCAGCAGGATAGATAAAATAAAAAGGTGTTTCATGGATAGAATTTTAAGATTTTTTTTAATAAAAAATAGATAGTCCGGGTATTTGGACCAATAAACGCAGATAAAGGTTTAATTACTCAATTAAACTTCTATCAAAATAACGTTTTTTACAATCAAATATTTAATTACCTTTGAAATTCTTTTTAAAATAAAAAGGCAGATTTGCAACCACTGACTACTACTATTAATATTGATTTAGAAAAGGTATTATCCTCCGAAACGGCCACCCCCTTACAACGGGTACTCGCAGCGGTAGCGTTAGCGAATGAAGATTCCGAGGAGGCTTTAGATACTTTACGTAATTTTTTAAGCTCAAGAACTTCCACGCCGAAGAACGACGAATCTTTAGTTGCTCTTTTTCTCAGCATCATTAGTTTCTGCCGAATTATTACTACCAATCCGAAGGCAAACTTATCCTCTGATCATAAAGTTGAAACGCTACTACTTTGTCTGGCGCAGTATAATTTTATTTTTGATCATTATACCTCTGATGATGGATTACTGCAAATCCAATCGTGGCCACCCGTTTTTGCTGACGAAGATCCCTTGCTGAAGATTGCTGGACAAGAAAACGGACTGCCAGACCTTTTAACCAATACTCTTTTTATCCGTGCAACCGCCGAACTGATAAAAGCCGGAGGCGTTCATAATCTTAACATCGCACCGCTGATCGAAGGCAACGAATTAATGATCTATTGTTTTAACGAAAAGTATTGGAACGAAAATACAAGTAACTATCAGCGGGATAGCTGGCTGACTACTCTCCCGTACCAGTTCTTTCACTTAACCGGACTTCTTCCATTATACGCAAAAATTCCTACGCAGGAAAAGGCCGAAGCGATGTTGCAGCATCTTTTACATCCTCGTTATCTCGAACATGAAGGAATGCCTGCTTATCTTTGTGCCGCTTGGGTGCAGCCTGAAATGACGGGTCCGATTTATCCTTTTCTTAATTGGCTCTTGGCCATTGGACTAAGAAACTACGACTTTGTCGTGACGGCAGATCAGGTGAAATCTGAAACGCTTGCACTGATTCATCAACACGGATACTGCACAGCATTTACGAATACGGGCGACCGCTGGCCGGATGACCATACTGAACCTTCCGTAGAAACGGCCGCCGTAGAGATGTTATTCGCACAATATTTACGACATTAATTAATTTACCTATGAATAAGAACTGGTGGAAAGAACAGGTCATTTATCAGATTTATCCACGAAGTTTTAAGGATAGCAACGGCGATGGAATTGGCGATCTGCGCGGGATTCTGGAAAAGCTGGATTATCTTAAAAAGCTAGGTGTAGACATCCTTTGGGTAAGCCCCGTTTATCGATCTCCCAACGACGACAACGGATACGACATTAGTGACTATTATAATATCATGGACGAGTTTGGTACCATGGCCGACTTTGACGAATTGCTTGCGGGCGTACACGCGCGAGGGATGAAATTGTTAATGGATCTGGTGGTCAACCATACGAGTGACGAGCACGAGTGGTTTAAGGAATCCCGCAAATCAAAAGACAATCCGTACCGCGATTATTATCACTGGCGTTCTGCTGAAAATGGAACTCCACCCACCAACTGGCGGTCTTTTTTTGCCGGTAGTACCTGGGAATACGACGAAGCAACCGAAGAATATTATCTCCATTTATTCACTAAAAAGCAACCGGATCTCAATTGGGAAAATCCGAAAGTCCGACAAGAGATTTACAAACTAATGCGTTTTTGGTTAGACAAAGGAGTAGATGGTTTTCGGATGGATGTGATCTCTGTGATTTCCAAAAGATTTCCGCTGGCGGATGCGCAATCAGAAGATTTTAATATAATCATCAACGACGTGTACGCTAACGGGCCACGGATGCACGAATTTTTACAAGAGATGCACCGCGAGGTAATGAGTAAATATGATATGATGACCGTAGGAGAAGGCCCCGGGATTGACGAAAAAGTGGTGCTGGATTACGTGGGTAAAGACCGGCAGGAACTGAATATGGTTTTTCATTTTGGTCATATGTTCATGGATCACGGACCGGGTGGCCGTTTTGACGTAGCGGAGAAAAATTTCCTTGATTTTAAAAAGGTATTTAGTGATTGGGATAAAGCGATTGGTGAGGATGGCTGGATCAATATATTTTTGGATAACCATGATTTTCCGCGCGTCGTTTCGCGTTGGGGGAACGATGGTATTTATCGGGAAGCTTCTGCCAAACTTTTTGCGATGCTCTTGCTTTCGATGCGTGGTACTCCTTGTCTGTATCAGGGTACGGAAATTGGAATGACCAACGTAGCCTTCGACAAAATAGAAGATTACCGGGATGTAGAAATCCATAATTTTTATCAGCAGGCCAAAGCCAACGGAGACGATCTCGATGCTTTCCTCAAAGCTGTCCACGTCAACGGGCGGGACAATGTACGTACACCTATGCACTGGAATGATCGTTCACAGGCGGGGTTTACAGAGGGTGAACCGTGGATCAACGTCAACCCCAACTATCCGGAAATTAACGTAGCGGCGGCATTGGATGATCCTGATTCGATTTTTTATTTTTATCAAAAAATGCTCAAATTCAGAAAGGCACATCCAACTTTAATCTATGGTAGTTATCAGGATTTAATGCCGGAACATGAGTTGTTGTTTTGTTACGCCCGGCAGGATGCGGAACATACTTATTACGTCATTTTTAATTTTAGCGAAAAAGAAATTGAATTTGAATGGACGGAAGAGGTGGAGTTGCTAATTGGAAATTATGAAATGGTGAAAGGACGGGAAAACTGGTTGCAGCCCTGGGAGGGGAGGATCGTTCTGGTGTTAAAATGAAAAATATTTTAAAGGAGAATTAGTAATGCACTATTATTGTGTTTGTTTTTCTGAAACAGAAAATGTGCTTTTTTATTTTTACAAAATAATCTGATTAACTTCACGCGGCATATAACAACGATTCAACGATTCAACGATGAGCCTGCTCTAAAAACTAGAAAAACAAATTCCTTAAATCTTATTAAATAAAACTAATATGCATATTTGCTTTGCGATAAAAGATATACACGTTAAAGAATCTCTGCGTTCTCTGCGTCTCTGCGAGAAAAATACTTTTTAAAGCAGGCTCAACGATTCAACGATTCATTCAAAACGCCTCCGCCACATATTCCTTCACCCCATCTTCCAGGCTAGTGAATGCCTTTTTATAACCAGCCTTACGCAATTTGCTGACCTCTGCCTGGGTAAAATACTGATACGTTTTTCGTAAGTCTTTGGGCATATCGATATATTCGATGTTGGGTTTTACTTTTAGTGCTTTGAA
>CALLPK010000124.1 GCA_938015415.1 uncultured Saprospiraceae bacterium | reverse complement strand
CCGGCACCACTAACACCCGGTAAGGCAAAAAGCTCATTGTCTTCCGCTTGAGATCCAAAAGTATCCGTTGCACTGTCTCCTGAGCCCGCAAAAGCTTGCACGGAGGTAAACATGATATTAGGACGAATAGCATTCACATTACTATCCGCTAATTGAACCTTAGGCAGTTCACGGCCGAAAGGAGTCCCGGTACCATCAATCAGATAAGATTCGTTAACCCCAAACTCCTGACAAACAATTCTCGCCTGGTGGTAATCAATGACTCTTTTATCCGTCTCCGTTAGAAAAGCCCGAATAATATGTCCATAAGCCCGGTTACCTAATACTTTTCTGGCAAAATCTCCCATTCCCTTTCCACCACGATCATTAAGAATAATATCTCCACGATCCTGCAGTAATTTAAAGACTTTGATAAACCGTTCGTTAAGTCGAATTCTGTCTTCTCTGATCATAACTAAATGTATTTGTAAGCTGCGCGTTTCATAGTGAAGCATGTAGCAGATAGAATGTCTAACTACGCAACTCTGATGATTAATATTAGGACTGTTGTATTATATTATATAGATCGACGATAATAAAACAACCTATTTATTTCTTTCAGCCGCTAAGTTAAAACAAAATATGTTATAAAACAAATAGTTCTGCTAAAATTTTTTTAAATTTTTTTGTAGAAATTAAGAAGTAAAGCCAAATTCTAAAATGTTACTCAACAACTTCAAATTAATAATGTGATAATGTAATAATCTGATAATGAATAATTAAGAATGCACTTCTATCGTGTTTCTTTTTTAATGAAAAATTATTAATGTGGTTTAAAATGTGCTTTAAAGTGTTTTTTACGAGTAATGACTTTGCAATAATCTTCGCAAATCGGGCGCATTATTCATTAAAAAATTATTGATTATTCATTATGTAGTAGCTCAACAACTCAACAACTTATCCCCCGGATATTCCACCTTCGTCAAAAACAGCCCGTGGGGTGGAGCGCTGAGACTCTTGGTCAGTCTTTCTTGCTGGTCGAGTGCTTGCTTTACCGTGTCGAGTTTAAGTTTATTCATTCCTACGTTCAGGCACATTCCGACGATCAGGCGGACCATCCCCCGCAAAAAACGATTGGCGGCCACGTGGTAAGTCATCCCCTGTCCGTCTGCATCCAGTACCCAGCGGCTGTCCATGATCGTACAATTCATGGTTTTCACTTCGGTATTGGATTTACAAAAGGTATAAAAAGCGGTATACTCGTGCAACAAAGCAGCGGCTTTGTGCATCTTATCCATATCCAGCTTTTGCCACTGTGGAAAATAGTAACTGGTCTGTTGGTGAAAAGGATCTTTACGAAAACCCAGGTGGTATTCGTACGCCCGCCGGGTCGCGTCAAAACGAGTGTGTGCCTCGTCGGCCACTTTTTTTAAATCGTAAAAGGCAATATCGGCGGGCAGGACTTTATTGATGCGGTTCATAAAATTATCCGGCAGTGGGGCAGGATGGTCGAAATGTAAAAAATACTGGCTGGCGTGCACGCCGCTGTCTGTACGTCCACAACCTACTACGGGTGTTTTTATTCGCAGCACCGTTGCAAGGGACTCTTCGATCTTTTGCTGGACAGACATTTGGTCGGGTTGGACTTGCCAGCCGCAGTAATTGGTACCATTATAACTCAGTTCAATAAAATATCGCATCGTTTTATTTAAAAGTTTCGTTTATCGTTTTTTTAAGCACATTAGTCGAAATATAATTTTTAAAGCGTGATTTTATGCTAAATTGACATTATAAATATTAAAGCTTTTAAACCCTAAACGCATCACCTTCGCAGGTGTATTAATTAAAAACAATTGACTAATGGATATAACGAATAAAATTACCGAAAATAACCCAAGCCTGAAAGCTTTCGCGTACCGACTGACACAAAATCACGAGGACGCTAATGACTTGGTACAAGAAACGATTTTTCTGGCGTTGAAAAACAAAGACAAATTTCGGGGTGGAACTAATTTTAACGCGTGGATCAAAACGATTATGCGCAATACCTTTATTAATAACTATCGTCGTAAAAAACGATTTATGAAATATATTGGTTTGAAAATTACGTCCATCTTTGCAGAAAAACCACAGGCATTTAACACCGGAGAATCGGCCATTATGATGCAGGAGATTCATGAAATTATTGAGCAACTGGATAAGAAATTCAGCATTCCGTTTTTAATGTATTATAAAGGTTATTCGTACGAAGAAATTTCCCAAAAACTTGATACGCCGCTCGGTACAATCAAGAGCCGGATATTTTTTGCCCGTAAGGAAATGAAAGAACTGATTCGCGAACGATACGCCAACGAAGCTGGTGAGATTATGTACGGGGAGTTGTAGAGACAAATATTCCCTTTTACAGGAAATAATAAACCCCTATTATTCCGTTAAACCCTTTTTTTGAAAATAGAGGTTTAACGAAAATAATAGGGGTTTTGCTTTTATTTGAAATTGCTTTTTCACGTTAAGGAGAAAATTGAAGTTGCTATTGCTATTGCTATTGCTATTGAGATTGGGCTTGTCTCAAACCTCCCATCCCCACTTCTCCCAGTCCTCCTCAAAATCAATATCACTCAATTCCGGTAACAAAAAACAGGACTTACCCATCGCTTTTATTCGATCCAACGTCATCTGTCCAACCGTTTCCGTACTCCACGGTACCGCCTCAAAAAGCGCAGGCGTATACTCGTTCATCCCCAATAAATAATACCCACCGTCCATCGCAGGGCCCATTACAAAATCAGATTTATCAAGGGCCGCAAAACCCGCCTCCACAATTTCCGTCGTCAAACTCGCACAATCGCTACCAATAATCAATACCCGGCCGTGATCTTCAAACGCCCTGGTAAAAGCCGCTTTCATCCGGTCACCCAGATCACCATTCGCCTGCACTTCCTTCTGGAAATCTGCCGCTGACCAGTCATCCGCAAAATTTATTTCGTTACTATAAAAAAGAAAACGCGTAACGTCCACCGGTAGGGTCAATTTACGCGTATGCGCCAGCAAAGCTTTATAAATTGCCAAAGCCCGATCGTCTCCGACCGTCTTCGCCAGCCTCGTCTTTACTTTCCCCTTTTCAGGGTTTTTGATAAACAGAATTAATGCGTTGATAAGAATTTATTTAATAATGAATATTGAATCTCCAATCATGAATGTTGATTTTCCTCAGATCAGGGATTACGGGGGACTGTTCAATAATCTATGTTTTTTGGTGCGTTAGCATTGCGTAAAAAGAGAAGACTAATTAACCAATTAACAATTGATTATGAATACAACACTTTATTTATGTAAATTGGACTAACTGATTAGACACAGTTAATTGAACACCCCCTTTACTGCAGTCAATATTTGACATTTACTTCTACTCGTCCACCCGCAACTCCTCCCCCTGTTCCAGCTTCTTCGACACCACACTGTAAGGTCCTTCAATAATTTCCATCCCTTCGCTTAATCCGTCCAAAATCTGAATATATTTATCATCCTGAATACCCGTTTTTACCTGAATCATACGAGCGGTATCCGCCTCCATCACAAAAACCACCTCCTGAATATTTTCTTCCACTTCCTTCTTTTTATCTTTTTTCTTTCCCAGTTTTTTCTTTCCGACCTGATTGAGGTCCCGGGTCGTTACCGCCTGAATTGGAATCGTCAACACATCCTTTTCGGTATTGGTATTTATATCTACGGAAGCCGACATGCCCGGACGAAATGGAAAACGACCGCTTTTGATCATCATTTCACGGTAAGAATCCGGGTTAATTCTAATTTTTACGACGAAGTTGGTTACTTGATCCGTTGTTAAAGAGGACGCAGTACTGTTAGTTGCAGAGTTAGCAATTTCAGTTACGTATCCGGTAAATTTTTCGTCCAGATAAGCATCTACTTCGATTTCCGCCGGATCACCCACGTTGACGCGCAGCACATCGTTTTCGCTGACATCTACCTGTACTTCGATCGTACTCAAATCCGCCACGCGCATCATTTCTGTCCCTGCCATCTGCAAGGTTCCTACGACCCGTTCTCCTTGTTCCACGTCCAGACGGGAGATAATTCCGTCTATTGGTGCAACAATATTTGTTCTACGTAAATTTGTGTTTATTTCCCCCAGGGTTGCCTGTGCACTTTTTACGGTAAATTCCGCTGCTTTTACGCTTTGTATAGCCGCTTCGAGGTTGGCGCGATTAGACGCAATCGTGGCTTCAGCAGATTTAAGATTGGCTTCGATCCCGTCGAGGGTAGAAAGAGAATTGTCAAAATCAGCGGAGGAAATAATACCTTCGTCAAAAAGTTCTTTATTCCGAGCGTGAATAATTCGGGTGTTTACGACCTGCGCCGTAATCTGATCGCGTTGCGCTTGGGATTGCTGGAGAATAGCTTCGGCCCGGGCGATGCCTGCTTCGCTGTTGGCGACCTGAGCGCGGGCATTGCTGACACTGGCTTCACTACGTTGCACCTGAGCCTGGTACGTATCGGCATCAATCCGTCCGAGTAGCTGACCCGCCTTGACCGTATCTCCCTCTTCGACAAAAAGTTCGACAATCTCCCCAGAGATGTCGGAACTGATTTTTACTTCAGTTTCTGGAAAAACTTTACCACTGGCGGAGACTTGTTCACGGATGGTTCGTTTGGTAACTTCTTCGGTCGTGACGGCAATTCCTTTCGGTTTACTGCGGTTTTTATAGACGGCAAAAGCCATCAGGCAAACTAGCAGAAGAATTAAAATAATAATAATTTTGTTTTTTCCCGTTTTGGCCATGTTGGAGGATGTTTTGTTTGAAACTGTAAGTCAGATAGTCGACAGTAGTAATCTTTGTCGCTACTTTAATTCTAGTCGTTTGCCCTGATAAAAGTCAAGAATTTGTAACGAATAGAGGTAGTTGTATTTGGCAATGATTAAATCAATAGTTGCCTGATCCAAATTGTTTTTTGCGGTGGTATATTCAAACGTATTGACGGCTCCTAATTTATATCTTTTTTCGGTATTGATGTACGCGAGATCAAGTGCACTTACCGTTTTTTCCGAAGCTTCAAATTGTTTTTTATTTGCCCGAGCATTGGCGATGGCACGTTGAATATCAACTTTTAGCTGCTGCTTATTTTGTTGTGCGACAATTTGGGTATTAAGAATGTTCAGCTGCGCGCGTTCTTTGGCCAATCGGGTCTGTGCCTGGTTATAAATAGGGATACTGACATTTAAACCCAGACTTTGACCGAAGTTATTGTTTAATTGATTGAAGTATCCAGGTTTTCCAAACATCAATCCTTGTCTTTCCAAAACTTGTAATTCACTATTTATCCCATCAATAATGACCGGTTCTGGATCACCTATAGCAATAACCCCTTCATCAGTAACTTCAAGTGCTTTATTAGAATAAAAGGAATTAATATTTCCGAAAAGGGTAACCACTGGAAGTCCCAGTGATTTGGCGATTTCCGTGTCGAGATCAGCGCTGCTTAGTCTTGCCTGATCGGCCTTAATAAAAGGTTGGTTGGCAATGGCTCGATTGTAAACTTGTGTTAGTGCGACCCCATCCGGATTGGCATTCACCGGAATTTTTATTTCATCAATTTTTTCAATTTTAATGTTTTCGTCGGGATTGATCTGCAGCAGGTTTTTAAGATTGAGATAGCTGATCTCCACGGCATTTTGTTGGGTAACAATATTTTGCTCGTCCAGCGCCAGATTTGCCTGAATTTCCAGTCGATCCGCTTCGGGTAAAGTACCCGCCCGAATCAGCCGATCCGTCTGCGTTAGTTGCGCTTGTGTCTGTGCCAGTCGGTTATTAGCGTTGACAAGTTGTTCCTGGTCTAATAAAATTTGTAGATAAGCTGCGGCGACATTGAGCGCCAGATCATTTTTTATCTGTTCGTTATCTGCTTCGGCAATATCCACATTAATCTGACTTTGTTTGATTTGATTACGGATCCGGCCACCATTGTATAGCGTCACCCCGGCGTCGACTCCCAGGCTATTGGTCAGTACCGTTTCCTGGATGAAACCATTGGTTGTTGGATCAATCGTCCGACCAAAGTTGACGCCACCACGAAGACTGGAATTAACGGTAGGGTAGCGGGAGTAGCGCGCTTCCTGCTCACTGAGTTGCGCTTGTTCAATTTGATTTTGTCCCTGCTTGACACTCAGACTATTTTGTTGCGCATACTGAATACATTTGGTCAGCGACCAGGTTTTTTGTCCGAAGCCAACCTGAACGAATAATAGACAAATGAATACGGTTGTAAACTGTTTTATAAACATAAGAAATTAGGTTTAGAAGCTATGAATCGAAGTGGTCTCATCAGATTGAAAAACGAATAAAAACTTTGTGCCTTTGCGGCTTTGTAGAAATTATTTTGATAATTACTTACGAGACAGCCTCAATTCATGATTAAATATTTTTTGTCATCCTTAATGACTAGCGTTTACGAAAAATAGTTGCTTGTGCAAAATAGCATTTCGTGCTCAAGTAACCTATTCTTAAACAACTTCACCAAAAAATTATATCAAAGACTGTTAAATCGGGACTAAATGGCTCAATTTAGCGATCAGGATCGGAAAAATAAAAGAATATTCACAGAATATTAATAAGATCGTTTAGCAGCGAAAGGTCTTAAGGTGGTCGTCACAAGTAAATTTAGCGGTTGTTAATTCTATTCTGGTCAATCGTATTATAATTGTAGTATCCTACCAACCGGTGATAACGGGCACCAAAAGGATGATAATACATCAAAAGAGAATAATCGTTTTCTGTTTCGTACCAGTTTCCTTCCAGTTCTGTTAAATCCATTTTTGTGCCACCCTTTTTTGGAACAACCGTATACATGTAGTCATATACGCCTTGTTTTAGTTTGGGTTTAGCGACATAGGCGTGAATTACATTATTATACACCATCTTATAACGCGGATCAGGTTGCCATCTCGTAAATTCGCCGCTTAAATAAACATCATATTCTTCCAACTCTTGATTAACGTTTAGCGAAAATAAAACATCTGCGTAGTCCGAGCGGATGTTTTTATCTCTGGTCGCTTGATCGGTATTTTCTATCACAAATCTGCCATTCATATCTGGCTGTCGCAAAAAAGATTTATTGGATCGCATTTCATCCGAAAACAGGGTCACATCATAGGTATCGGTGCCCTCAATAATTTGGGATACATTATGGCGTCGTTGTTCCACGGATCGCAAATCCAGATAACGGAATTCCTTACCGCCCCCAAAACTGAATTTTCCCCGCGTATTGTATTTCAGGGTTTGCTTTCCTTCCGACCGGGGACGATTGGCATAAATTGCGTTATCCCAACGTTGATTTTGCCGTAATACTGCGGTAACCTCTCGTCCAGGGTCGTCAATTCTCAAGTTATTATAAGATACCTCAAAATTCATCTCTTGGTGAGTATTGAAATTTCCGGTGGCAGAAATAAACTCAAGATCAACGAAAACCTGACTTACTTCGTAAACCATAAATCGCCGGGTGATGACCAGTTTATGGTCATCTTCAGCATCATAGACTTTCAAAAGGTAATTCCCGGATAAAGTCCAACGCACTTCTTGATTGGGTAAGACAAGTGAATGGCGGGTATATGGCGTCAGGGTATTAATCGAAAAATCATATTCTTCAATGTCTCCTTCCATCAATCCATCTATATAATCCAGATCGGTTAAATCTGAAGGGGTCCAGTCCGCGTTACAGTGTTGAATCGTATAAACATACGTACGGGTTTCTTCACTGAAATCATCAAAAGAAAAAGACAAAGATTGATTGGAATTCAGTTGAACAATTGGATCCGTATAGGCACTAATGCTTCGACTTAGCGTTAATTGCACCGTATGAATATAATCTACGTAGGTTTTATCATTAAAAACCAGATTTTCATCTTGTGCCTGACTAAAAGTTAGAAAACTAAAAAAGAATAAAAAAACAGGTCCATATTTTAGCATATTCATCTAAGTCTAATTTTAAAATTCAAAACAAAAAAACTTTAATGATTTGATTTCTAATAAAGAAAATCTAATTACAAAAGTCGGAATCTCCACGGCCAGGATACGCACTCTTCGGCATAATCAATTCCAACTCGAGGACTGGCGGTGATGCTTTCTGGTTTAATTATTTCTCCCCGATCTTCTACCCAGATAATACTATCCGGTTGACAAAGATCCATTCCCGTGTGCACTCGTTGAATACCAAGTGCCTTAGACATAACGCCTGGTCCTGCCGTTAATTGTGGTTTGTGGGTGGTAAAATTACGTCGTTCCAGCATGCACGGGAGATTATCCGCTGGTATAATGGCGCGAATCAATACTGCTTGTGCATTTTCTTTGGGGCCCGTTACAATGTTAAAAAGGTGGTGAATACCGTAGCATAAATATACGTAAGCTGTACCGCCTTGCCAAAACATTACCTCCGTTCTTTTGGTCCGTTGGTTGTTATAAGCGTGGCAGGCCTTGTCGCCGTCGGCCCGGTAAGCTTCCGTTTCAATGATCTTTCCGGCGGTATACTGATCACCAATTTGAGTAACCAAATACTTACCCAATAATTGACGACTAATCTCTACGACGTCCTCTCTAAGAAAGAAAGAACGAGGTAGACGTTGGTGTTCTATTTTTTTATCTGGAATAATTGGGTGCTTCTTTAGTAATGGTAATATTATGTGGATGGCTTTCTGCGTAGCCAGCCGCTGTGATTTTTACAAAACTGGCTTTTTTCATCTCTTCAATGTTCGCAGCACCGCAATAACCCATTCCGGCTCGCAGGCCACCAATATACTGTACCATCACTTCCGCTAAAGTCCCTTTATACGGAACGCGTCCTTCAATTCCTTCTGGTACTAATTTTTTAATATCATCTTCTACATCTTGAAAATAACGATCCTTTGACCCCATTTCCATAGCTCCCAAAGATCCCATTCCCCGGTAAATTTTAAATTTTCTACCATCATAAATGATCGTTTCACCTGGTGCTTCTTCCACTCCCGCAAATAAAGAACCTGCCATGATGGTACTGGCTCCGGCCACGACTGCTTTAGCAATATCACCGGTATAGCGAATTCCACCATCTCCGATGATGGGCACTTTGCTGCCTTCAATAGCTTTACTGGCTTCGTGGATGGCCGATAGTTGGGGCATTCCTACTCCGGCAATGACTCGGGTAGTACAGATACTACCAGGACCCACGCCTACTTTGACGCCATCTGCACCCGCATCTACCAGTGCTTTAGCACCCGCGCCGGTAGCTACATTTCCTCCGATGACATCGAGGTCAGGAAAATTCTTTTTGACTTCTCGGATCGCGTCCAGCACGCCCCGGGAATGTCCGTGTGCAGTATCTACGCAGATCACATCGACCGCTACATTGACCAGTGCTTCTACCCGTTCGAGCATATCGCGGGTGACGCCAACGGCTGCTCCGACCACCAATCGACCGAAAGAATCTTTACAAGAAATAGGATAATCCTCTACTTTCATAATATCCCGGTAAGTGATCAATCCAGCCAGCTTTTGGTGTTTATCCACTACTGGAAGTTTTTCGATTTTGTGTTGTTGCAAGATGGCTCTGGCCTGTTGTAAAGTCGTACCGACTGGGGCAGTGATCATATTGAGTTTGGTCATTACTTCTGTCACAGGACGGTTGATGCGCGTTTCAAAACGCAAATCCCGGTTGGTTAGAATCCCAATTAGTTGATTTTTATCGTCGACGATCGGAATTCCACCAATTTTGTGC
Organism: uncultured Saprospiraceae bacterium; assembly: GCA_938015415.1. Classification (GTDB taxonomy): domain Bacteria; phylum Bacteroidota; class Bacteroidia; order Chitinophagales; family Saprospiraceae; genus JALZUU01. Next base: position 15,236 of record CALLPK010000124.1, on the reverse strand, counting down.
TGACGCATTAAAGCCAGGGCATCACCGATCAAGGCATCACCACGAAGGGTAACCGGATCGATGATCATTCCACTTTCGGACCGTTTTACTTTACGAACCTGTGCGGCCTGTTCGGCGATACTCATATTTTTATGGACAATACCAATTCCTCCCTGACGGGCGATGGCGATGGCCAGACCGGCGTCCGTCACCGTGTCCATTGCTGCTGAAACAATGGGAACATTGATTCGAATATTACGGGTGAGCTGGGTACTGATATCAACTTCACGAGGAAGGACTTCAGAATAAGCGGGGACGAGCAGAACGTCGTCGTAAGTTAATGCCTCTCCTAAAAATTTTTGTTGAGAGGTCTGCGTTAGCGGTATTTTTATGGTTTCCATGCGCAAAGATATTTTATTGAAAAAAGAAAAACTATTTTTGGAGTAGTTTTTTAAAAAGAAGTTACGGAAGTTGGCTAAAAACTAGCTAAATATGAAGTTGTTTAAGAATTCGAAAAAACGACGAAGCGTTGAATGATTTAATCAGTTCGCAGACAATTTTGGAGTTTTTAAAGAATTTCTATTCATCAATTGATAAATTTATACTAATATGATACGAGTATTTGATGATACTTATTTTATGCGACAGGCGTTGCTGGAGGCTGAAAAGGCGTATGAATTGGGAGAAATACCCGTTGGAGCGGTGGTGGTGAGTAATGAGCGGATTATTGCACGGGCTCATAATAACACGGAGCAGTTGACCGATGTGACGGCTCACGCCGAAATTATTGCTTTAACCGCAGCAGCGGCTCATCTTGGGAATAAATATCTGGAAGATTGTACCCTCTACGTTACTTTGGAACCGTGTGCGATGTGTGCGGGGGCCTTGGCCTGGGCACAATTAGATCGACTGGTGTACGGTGCTAGTGATGATAAGAGAGGTTTTATGCAATTTGGTAAGCGAATGTTACATCCAAAAACGAAAGTAGAATTTGGAATTATGATGGAAGAGTCGAAAGTATTATTGACCAATTTTTTCCGAGATCGTAGAAGGATGGCATAAAAAAACTCCGACAAATAAAATTTGCGGAGTTTTAACGATCAATTACAAGGCAGGGGATTATCCGCCTATTTGATTGTTTTTACTAGCAACATTTGGTTTGCTTTTTATTTCATCAAGTACTTTTCTAATAACTAGTGTTTCCTCTTCGTCGCCCATTTTGATGCGTATTTTATAGATTCCTTCGTGCTCATTTTCTAAATCAAAGAATAAGCTATTGAGTCCTGGACTGACGGATTGTTCTACCTCTTTAATGTTTTCTCCTCTCAGCGAACAAAGTTGATATTCTATTACCCCTGCTTCTGAAAAGTCTATTGTGACTTCAAATCGATTGATCGTTTCAGGGCTACTCATGGACATGACCATAAATTTGTTTTCCATCTTTTTATTTACCAGAGCGGTTTGTGAATAACTGACGGTTCCATCGTCATCAATCTGCTTAAGCCGATAGTAGGCTTTTTGGTCGTTGATACCGATATCCATAAAATGATAAGGTGTTTCTTCATTCGAGAGTCCGGCAGCATCTACTCGACCAATATCGTCATAGCCAATTCCGTCTAAAGATCGCTGAACAATAAATCTTTCATTGTTTAATTCTAGAGAGGTAGACCATTCGAGCATATTACCGATTTGTAATTCAGCGCCCGAAAGTGGTAAAGCATAGGTAACCTCCGCGTTTGAGTAAACGGATACAAAAACAAGCGAAACTGTGTAAACAAGTGAATTTAGTAATACCTTTGATGGCATAAAGTGTTTTCTCATCATGGTGAATTTATTTTGGTGATTGTGTGTAATTACTGCCTTGCTTAACGAACAAAGCTAGTCGTTAAGGTATCGTTAAAGAGTGGATTGTGAAAATGAAAAGAAGGGTATATTTCGTTACTATCGTATAAAACAACAATATTTATCTATTACAAAACCCATTAAAGTTATGAAGCAAATATCGCATATATTCTTTCTTCTCAGTAGTTTGTTTGTCGTAGTTGGCTGTAGTCCCCGGCTTTCACCATTTACTCAGCAGTTATATGATAGCAATAATTGGACCGAAGATGAACTAAAGCAGGTACAATTTTATCTTTCGGATGATGTTATTTTGCGCAGGGAAGCAACAACGGGCAATTCCCGGATTGAAGGGGGAGAAATAAAAATGGTGGACGGACGGAAAGTCGAAGAAATAGTTATTCGTAAAAAGACACCAGGGGTGCTCGTTTTTATACCCAAAGAAAAGCGTTTTGCCGTTAGCTTTGAGACGAGTGATGATCGTTTTCTGATGTTTGGTCCCAATCCTAAAGCCGGAAACCGTTATATCCTTTTGGCTTCCGAATGGAAACGTAATCGGGGTACGGTAACTTATGATGGAAAACCTTTCTATACGCCTTCGTCGAGTGCGTACGCAGCACTCATGGTGGATTTGAAGAAAGTGCGGAAGGTATCGGTAAAAACCAGAACGGCGAAAGGAAGAAAAATTGATTAAGACTGGTTGATTACTTACGAGAAATTCCTTTCAGAAAAGGGACGAATTTAAAATTTCCCAATTCTTTTTCCTCAAAATGCTGTTGGTCCAATCGGGTGATCAACAGCATTTTTTGTCCTTTGACGTCACCAACAGGGATAACCAATTTTCCGTCAATTTTTAATTGCATTTTTAGCGCCTGTGGAACTGTTGGGGCAGCGGCAGTAACCAGGATTTTGTCAAATGGAGCAAACTCTGGTAAGCCTTTGTAACCGTCTTTAAAATAAAAGCGGATACCGGCGTAGCCCATTCTTTTGAGGCGTTGTTTGGCAGCGACATGTAGGGTTTCGTGTCGCTCAATGGTATATACTCGGGCTCCCAACGTAGCGAGTACTGCGGCCTGAAACCCTGATCCGGTCCCAATCTCCATGACCGTTTCTCGTTTTTTTATATTCAGCAATTCCGTTTGAAAAGCAACGGTATACGGTTGTGAGATCGTTTGTCCTTTACCAATAGGAAAAGCCTTATTCTGATAGGCCCATTCGGCAAAAGCTTTCTCAAAAAAGAAATGGCGAGGTATCTTTTCAAAAGCCCGGAGTACTGCTTCGTCTTTGATGCCTTTTTGCCTCAGTTCTTCTACTAATTTTTTGCGCAGTCCCTGATATTGATAGGTATCTTTGTAGTGTTCCAATTATTAAATTTTAAGAAAGCTTTTTATCTCTGCAATTTAGATAATTATAAACACATAAGTAGCGTGAACACGTGGTCATTTCTGAATTTTTCCCTAAAACAAGAAAGCGTTTGCAATCAATTATGAATTACAAACGCTTTTTTTAGGTGTTTTTTTATTTTTATCCATTAAAAACATTGGATTGGGCTAATGGGACGGGGCTAAAATGACATCGCATCCATTCCGGAACCGGATCGCCACTTTCATTTACAAAATGGACATTCCCATCATCCATCGCATTATAAGTCCAGATATGTACTTTTCCTTTTCCACTGATATAGGATCCAAAGCGCAGGATATACTGTACTTCCCAGCCTTCGTTGATTCGTTGAATATTAATATCGTTTCCACCAATTTTAGGAATCCCCAGGTCGATGGATTTTACTCCTTCAATATTATAAAATTCATTGGCCAATGCCGACATATTTAAGGGCTCTCGGGAGCGCAATGTGATAGCGTCATTTTCGTCATCCCACTGAACATGTTTATCAATAATAAGGTCATATTCTTCCAGTAAAGCATTGAATTCGTCACTATCTGTTTCACTGATACCGTCCAGTAAAGGTTCAGCCCATTCTATTTCCCGGTCAAAAATAATGACCAGGTGGTCAATGGATGGATTTGGAAAAGTATGAACGTTGCATTTAGAAATAGACTGCGCCGTTTCATTTTTTACATAAATGTTGGTCAGTATTTCGTAGATATTTTCCACGTTGGATTTTGGAATAACGATGTTTTGATATCTAAGATCTTCTTTACTCGCTTCAATGCGGAGGGCCAACCGTGCCGCATCTCTTTTAAATTTACGAGTCAAACGCATCGGTACTTCGCTAGCTGATTTTTTACCTTTAACAACCGGATCTCCTTCAATGGGGGCAATCCCAAAACCATGTGCCATTATTCCCGAGAGAGGAAAAACGACTGAAACGGCTAATATTAATAATAATCTGGTCATACTTTTTAGTGAATACATATCATGTTACTTATGAATCATAAATTACCCAATTGTCGAGTTACTTAATGTCTATCTTTGTTTAAATTGTGACATTGAAATTGCCGTTAAATTGGTTGTATAGGTAGATTTTCACGCTATGTAAGTCAGAAAGCTTGTAATAACTTTACGTTAGAGGGCTTCACAGAATAATAAAGCAAGGATTATTCCAAGTATGGCAAAGAGTGAGCAGGTTCGTAAAATGGAATAGTTAAAAATCATAACACTTTGCTCCTTTACCTCCACCCGAGGAGAAGTTCCACGGGCCTGTACGAAAGGGATTGATCTTTATTCCAAAGAATATATCCGTTCCGGTAAAGGTAGATTTTCCGATCCAGCTTCCCAGATTATCTGATCCGATGATAAACCAAGCCAGGCGAACCGAAAATCCGGTTCTTAACTGTTGATAATTTCGTAAGAGTAAGGATAGAGAACCTGAAATCCATCTCGAACTATAGCGAGGAGTAATCGCAAAAATATTATCCCGCCCAATTGTTTGTGCGTTAAATTTTAGCCGTTGTACCAGTGTAGCATTCAGATAAAAATCAGGGTAGAATTGGTAATCTGCCTGCAAACTGAGGGCGGTAGGCAATCCGATAGAAAAGCGATTACCTGTTCTGGAGGCCAGTGGATTACCAAGCGTTTGACTGCTCAGGAGACTTACGTAGTCAGATAAATCTGCAAATCCGTCGTAGTCATCAATGGGCAATATTCCTAATAAGGTGTCGACAGGTTGATTGATTTGGTGTAATTGAGCGTTTTTAGAAAAATTTATTTGTCCGATGTCTAAAATACTAGCTCCTAAACGCCAGATATAACCATCTCCATTTCCTTCTATCGTCATGACTGCCCCGACATCAAAGCCAAAACCCCGACCATTTTTGCGAACGGCTGGATCAATATCGGTATTGGTATTTGAATCGGTGAAACCAAAATTTACCAGCGCATTTTCCAGTAATATACTATCGCCAGGAAACTGGGTAATCTGTAAAGTACGGGGTGTTTCCACAAAAGCTCCTTCGTACCCGGTGAGATATTTCGCCGTAATTCCGAAACTCAATTTACCATTGTAGGTAAAGAAAGCGGGAGCAAAATTGATCCCGAATTCACTCCAAACCATTCCCGCCGCATTTATTGGTGCAATATCGATAGCCTCCTCAAATGGAGTCCGATCAATGTGATAAAAGCCCGTATTAGAAGGTACCCGATGCGATGAAGCTGCTGCCCGTAAGGCGGAGATAAAACTGAATGAATATCCATTATTAAGTTTAATGCTAAAAGAGGGACCCATCAAATGTAGGGAGGCTGACGCATATTTTAATTTCTCATTATCAAAATAATCAAGGAGTAACCACGAATCTTCAGTACGAATATCGTTGGGCACATAAACTGCACTAATCAAATTATCTGGATCCTGACTGTTTTTAATAAAATGAAAAAGATGGGTATTCCGAATATGGCCATAATTATTATCAACGAAAATATCCGCACTGACCAAATTAATATCAAATCGAAAAGGAGAAGTAAGATTAGCGGCTGGATTTAAAAGAATACCATTGACTCCACTGAAGTTATCTAGTCTTAAACCTAATTGTTCTTGAGAAAGAAGTTGTGTAATATTTAATATAAAAACTAAAAAACAAGAAAAAAATAGTTGGGTATTCATCAATTATTATTTGCAGTATTATGTGTAGAATGGCTTCACTGAATTTGTCTACTTATCTATATTCAAATAAGGTAGAATTTTAGGAGCGTAAATTATTATGCCAATAATGAACGCACCAATCGCCGTAATTAGTACACCTGCTGCCGCAACATCTTTGGTTTTTCCTGCTAACATATGATATTCGGGGGAAACTAAATCTGTGAGATATTCCAGAGCGGTATTAAATGCCTCAGCGGCTAAAACCGAGAAAATACATAGGATAATCAGACACCATTCTATTTTTGAAAGTCCTAATATTCCACCTAATATCAGGGCAATAACGGTAGCTACCCCGTGAATACGAGCATTGGGTTGGGAAATAAACAAATCCGCTAATCCTTTGAAGGCAAAGCGAAAACTGTCAATTCTCTTTTTAAAAATAGACATTAGTTAGAATTAGACTTACAAGCACAATGCAATGAGGTCAGGCAAAGCAAGTCTACTGTTCAATTGGAGAATTGAACTGGTAAGCTCCCTTGATGCCAATATGTTCTGTCGCTTGATTAGAAATTGATTCAAAATTAATACAAGTCAGTTGATTAGAATGCAGAATATAATCAACTGGATTTTCAAAAAGTTGGGAAACAATCAGCTTGGCAGTTCTACGACTATCATTCAGTCCAGCGGCATATTTCAAATCCTGTATTTCCCGACACCAGGGGGGGGCATAGAAATCTCCTATGGTAACTACTGGAAGGTCAATTTTGTTAATATAATTGCCGATTACCTCCAGGTGCTCCTGCATGTGAGTATGCGCCTTTTGGTAGAGGGGAGGAGTCGTGTGAGCAGCAATAAATTGTAAAGCCTTTTTTCCTTTTTCACAGGTCAGCGTTCCCGCCAGATTTGGAATATTCTCGTAATAGAATGTATCCAGATTTAGCATGGGACGTTTGGATAATACGGCTATTCCGAAAGGATCCATCCGGACGATACTGGAGGAGTATGGATATATTTCGGAAAGTTCAGCCTCTAGTACAGGTAACCAGTCAGGAGTTAATTCTTGTATTGATACAAGATCTGCATCTGATTCGATGATACTTTTAATGGTTTCCTCGTAATCAGAGGCAGTTGAAGAAAGGTTGAAATGAGCAATATTGACGATCTCTGAGTCCGTGATAATCGGAGCCTTCATTTCCGTATTCGTAGAATGTTTTAAAAATAAACATAAACCGGCACAACAAGCAAAACTAGTGAAAGTGAGCTTAGGTTGTTGAAAATACAGAAAGATAAAACCTCCAACCAAGTAACCCAACATGATCTGAATCGCAAATTCACTCCCCATCTTAAACAAATAATAGTTTGGAGTGAAGATACAAAGTACAGCCCCCAGCACAATAAATGTGGAGATGATTACCTGGATATAACGATAATTGAGGATTTTAGTAACCATAGTAATGTGAATATATTAAATATTATTAATATAATAAAGTAAAGCTATAATTTTCTGGGGTAAAAGGAACCAGTTTTTGGGAAATAAACGTGTAGATGTTGGGCTGAATAGGGGATAAAAGACGAAGAGTGGCAGATAATTTGCAAAGTCTTCATGCTTATTTGACAGCAAATTTAAGCAAATTTAAGATTCCATGAAAGATTATTCTAATCGTCCAGCGACTACGATGGTTTCTTTGTCGGTTTGGACCCTTCCATCGGGATGGATAAACTCTGCTACCAGTACATAAATCCCAATGGATGCTTTCTCGTCGTCGTCCGTACTTCCATCCCATTTCAAGCTACCTTCGGCGGCGATCAAGGTTTGTTGATTGAGTTTTTTAATCAGCCGTCCACGGGCATCATAAATTCGAACGTTGGCTAAGAAACCCGGACCTGGCGTTTGATAAGCAATAATGAGTGCATCTTGAAATCCATCTCCATCCGGGGAAATAGTCGTTTCAGATAGAGAAATGAAATTATTTTCGTTGACGGTTCCGCTTCGTTCAGAAAATTGAGAATTTTGGTAGGTAGGGGTCGCAAATCCTGCTGTTTCAGCAGCGGAAGCCCAGTTGCCAATATTCTGTGTCGCTTCATCGGGATTAACTCTTTCCAAAGATACGCCGTTACGATCATCGAGGAGGGCATTGTTAAAATTGCGAGTGTAGGCAAGTTCATCCACCACCACTGACTCTAAGGTCAATAAGACGATTTGATCTTCGTCATCGTCGTAGCTGGGTACGCTGGTTGTTACCAGCGCATTGGGATTTTCTACTTCGTAGCGAGCCGTAATATCTTGTGGATCTGGCGTCAGCACAATATATTCGTTTGGGAAAAACAAGCAGGGTGTTTCTACTTCTTCTGCAAATCCCGGCGGGTCAAGGCCAACTCTTTTAGCTAGAAATAAATCCCGAATATCCACTACTTTATTACTTTTATTATAAAGTTCTATAAATCGGCTTCCATTGGTAAATGGATTAACTAAGACTTCGTTAAGAATTAAATCTCCCGCTGTAATTTCTTCAGAAATAGCGAATCTTCCGGATTGATCCAAAGGAGAAAAATTATTTTTACAAGTAGAAATTTCGGTCTCGATTGTATAAATAGTTTGAGCTGTTGCCGGACCGTTCAAAAAGATATTTATCTCATTGAACAGAGGCGCAACCAAGTTTGCACTGACAATGGAAAGGTCAATTGGACTTAGCCCGTAGCTAGCTAAATCACTAGCGGTCACCTCGTCAAGTGCCTGATCAAAACTTAAAACAACCTGATTAGGAAAATCCCGATCGAGATATACCTTGGTTAATTCCGGACCCTCATTATTGGAATTAGTTTGATCAAAAATATTATTTCTACTGCCTGGGGTGCCCCCAATATCCGCAAAGCTACTACTCCAGTCTGCTACTCCGTTAAGACAAATATTATCGGGATTGATACGTTCCAGCGAATAGCCCGCTGAACGTCCATCTACATACCAGTCGTCATCATAGCGAACTGCATCAATAGTATTACCAAGAGGGTCCAATAGGTTAAGTAATTCTCCGCCGTTGGTCAGTGCAAAATTATTTAATTTGATAACATCTCCATAAAGACTGAAATCGATAAAATTAGATTTTTGTAAAATTACGTAAGTATCCGGAAGTAGCACAAAAAAGGGCAAGGTGTTACCGCTGCTACTCCCTTCGTCAAAGATATAGTTCTCAAGATTAATGGCTTTATCACTACGGTTATACAGTTCCACAAATTCCACTTCTGGTAATCCGTGGGAGGGCGTAGGAGCTGCATATATTTCGTTGATAATGATATCGTAGCGTTCGGCAGGACTGGTTACAAAAAATGCAAAAGAGGCTGTATTGTTACCTGAAATAGGATTTCCTACACAGTCACTCACCGAATTTACGGTGAGATTGTATTCCTGACGATCTGCAAAATTATTAGCAAAAATTACGGTAGCCATAGTACTTTCTTCGTTGAGTGATACGGAAGTTGGAGAGAAATTACCTGGTGTAATCAGGTAGTTAGCTGGATTTTCTACTTCTGACTCAGACATAACTTCACTGAAAAGAACGGATAAACTAACCTCAGAAATAGGTGTAGCGGAGACAACCGTAGGAGGTGTATTGTCAGGCGTATTATTGAATACAGAATTTACCCGGCCCGGAGTACCTCCATCCGGATCGTTGGAAGCAATCCAGTTTTCGGCGCCCAAACAAAATAGATTTGGATTGATTAATTCGAGGGTCCATCCTCCATTCATTTTTTCTGCATCTCGGTACCAGTCATCGAGGTAGAGAACCGTATGGATCAGCTCATCATCGCTGTTGCGTAAACTGATTCGATCTTCGCTATTATTTAATGCTGGAAGATCTTCAACGCCCAAGGTCGGTCCAAAAACAGCGAAAGCATTTACATTCGCTGCGTCACAGATAATAACATAGCTATCAGGTTCTAAAATAAAAGCTGGAAGCGGATCGGCATCACTATTCGCATCTGAGATCGTGAAATTTTCCAGGTCGATAAATTTATCACTACGGTTGTACAATTCCACAAACTCAAAAAGTGGCAATTCCACTTCTGGTGCAGGGTCGGCCATGATTTCATTAATGATAATATCATTGGGTGCGGCAGTAAAGGTTTCCACAAAAAGAAAACTCTGTGTTTGGTCGCCCGAGATGTTATTTTCCACATCTGCTACTGCACTAGTAGTAACAGAATAATTGGTGCCATTTACGAGTGGTGCTACGGTCAACAGCACCCGGGCGGGATCGTTATTGTCGAGCGCTGCGCTGATGACATTCACTGTTGGTGTAAAACTATAATTGCTCGTCATTTCTACTGTGACTGGGTTAAGCGGTTCGTTAAACTGCAAGGAAACGGTGCTATTATCCACGGCATTAGCAGCAACGAGCAAGGGAGGAGTAACGTCTGTGAAAAGAGGAGATATTGAAATATCATCAAAGAAAAATTTATCGACCCGGGTGGAAGTATACTTGTTACTAAATCCAAAATACTGCCCCATTGGATGGGTGGCATCAGTAATGGTACCATAAGATTGAAAGTTTGTACCCCCCGTTAAATCTGCGAATAATTCCCATTCCTGATTTTGACTACGGGTAACTCTAACCCGAATTTCAGGGGTGGCGGCGGCACTTCCGGCGGGCGTACTCAAGAGCAGGGTAGTACCGAGACCATCCTGACGGTAAAACGCTACGGCATCGTCTCCACCACTAGCCCCTACTTGTAAAAAATAGGCATCCTGCGGTCCGGATAAATCTGATTGACTGGCATTTAAATAAGCACGCATCTGATTGGAAGTAGAAGGATCAAACTCCAGTCGAAAATAAAATTCCCAATTGGTACTATCAGCAGTTACCGCAGGAGCAGAAAGGTAGGAACTTCCACCGGTAGTGTCCATGTTTTGTAATTCAAAATTACTATTAACGAGGTAGCGATCTACGTCTCCTTGCCACACTGGATTATCTGTAAAGTTACCGTCTGTAAAATTTTCGATAAATTGCGCTTGCAGGCAAATAGCCAATAAGGTGAAAAAGGTAGTAATAAAATATCTCTTCATAGTATCAAAAATAGTAAATATTCGTAAATGGGATTAACTTTGCCCATAATTAAGTATTGAAGTTGTTTAAAAACTTCATTTTATTTAAAATTATAAATTTCTAAATTACTATGAAATTAGCAATTGTTGGAGTAACTGGTTTGGTAGGAACCGTAATGCAACAGGTATTAAAAGAACGAAAGTTCCCTATCACTGAATTTATCCCCGTGGCTTCTCCTCGTTCGGTTGGTAAAAAAATCAAGTTTAATGGCAAAACATACAAGATTGTTGGTATGAAGGAGGCAATTGCGTTGCGTCCTGATATTGCTATTTTTTCTGCCGGTGGTGGAACGTCTTTAACATGGGCGCCTAAGTTTGCGGAAGTGGGAACAACCGTGATTGATAACTCTTCCGCCTGGCGGATGGATCCTAAAAAGAAATTGGTGGTTCCAGAGATTAATGCGGATCAGTTGACCAAAAACGATAAAATTATTGCCAATCCGAATTGCTCTACTATTCAGATGGTTGCTGCCCTCGCCCCTTTACATGCGGAATATGGGATCAAACGCTTGGTTATTTCTACTTACCAGTCTATCACGGGAACGGGCGTGAAGGCAGTTAAACAATATGAAGCGGAGGTCAAAGGTAAAACGCTAGCAAGTGAAGAGATGGCTTATCCGCATCCGATTTTTGGAAATTGTCTTCCACATTGTGATGTTTTTCTGGAAAATGATTATACCAAAGAAGAGATGAAACTGGTCCACGAAACACGCAAAATTCTAAGAGATAAAAAATTGAAAATTACCGCCACCGCTGTGCGTGTCCCCGTACAGGGTGGACACTCCGAAGCGGTAAATGCGAGTTTTAAAAAGCCCTTTGAGATAAAAGATATCAAGCGTATTCTGCGCAAAGCTAAAGGGGTTAAGGTGCAGGACAACGTAAAGAAAAATATTTATCCGATGCCTCGCACCGCGCACAACTACGATGATGTATTTGTGGGTAGAATTCGTCGGGATGATTCGGAAAAGAATGCCTTGAATCTTTGGATTGTATCCGATAATTTGCGCAAAGGAGCGGCTACTAACGCGGTACAAATTGCCGAATATTTGATGAAGAAAAAATTGGTATAGATAGTTTTTAGCCTGAACAATGCCAAATTTGAAACGCTATGTTCAAGCAACTTTTCTGGTAAAATGTATAATAGTTTGATTTTCAATCTCTTTTTTATACTTTTATCAAGCATATTACACGAGAAACACTGATATTAAAAGAATTTTTAACAGATACAGTAATATAAATATGAAGACCAAGCTTGTGCTTTGGGGTACCAACGAAAAAGAAGAAAAAGTGCTAATTGCACTAGAACTTCGACCCAGCGAATCGAAAGTAAATGTTTATACCTTTCCAGAAAGTTTAGCGACCGAGGAATTTGGTAAGCAAATGTTTGACGAATGGAGAAATGGACAGGCCGTCCTCTTTCCCGAAGGTTATCAAACGATGGAGAGAGAACTTTCTCTCACCGAACCACTCCTGCCAGATACGATAAAGGTAGAAAGAGGAGACGTTATTCAACGCGCACAAACAGAATGGCAATTTGTTGTCCTTTCTGAAAAACTCAATCAGGTCTATAAGGACGAATTGGCTGAGTTAAAGGAGAAAATAGAGCAACTTACCGATTATGATTCCAAAACCTGGGAGTCACTCAAAACTTTTTGGAGTAAAGTGCAGACTCAGGTCAGGGAACGTAATCTCTTTCGCGAACACGCCAATAGTCTTCGGGAAAATACCAATGAGTTGTTCGCCAAAATGAAAGAAATGCGGGCTGCCTTGAATAAAGAATTTGAGGGCGTTTCACAAACCCATTTCGAAACCTTTAAAACTAAGCTGACAGAATTAGAAGAAAAGGTGACCAAAGGAATGAATCTTTCTAATATATTCAATGAACTGAAAGATGTTCAGAAACAGTTTCGCGATACCAAATTCACTAAAGAACACCGTGCCAAGGTCTGGAATAAACTGGATGGCTTATTCAAAGTCGTAAAAGAGAAAAAATTCGGTCCGGAAGCAGCTGGTGGAAATTCTCCTACGGATCGGCTCACTAAAAGATATGAAGGCTTGATGAGTGCCATCGGAAGAATGGAAAATTCAATCGGTCGCGATCGTAATGATCTTAAGTACGAAGATCGAAAAATTGCAAATAGTGAAGGACAGCTAGAAGCTCAGATTCGTCAGGCCAAAATAAAAATGATAGAAGAGCGTATCCGTTCTAAAGAAGAAAAATTAGCGGATATGCATCGAACTCGGGAGGAATTGGAAAAGAAAAGAGCAGCGCAAAAAATAAAAGACGAAAAAAGAGCGGAACAGCAAAAAATTCAGGATGCTAAAGAAGCGGCCAAAGCCAAGATAAAAGAGGAAATGAAAGCAGCTGAAATGGCGCGGGAAGGGCAGGGAGAAAAATTAGAAAAAGCAGCGGATGCCATCAAAGGTAAAGCGCAGGATATGGAATCCAAAGCGGAAGAAATCCTGGGAGCAGTCACCGAAACGGCTAACGAAGTGGGTGATCAGATGCGGGATGCTTTCGAAGACGCGGTAGACACTGTAAAAGCAATTGCCGAAGTGGTGGGTGGAAAAGTGAACGAGAAGGTACAGGAAGCGAAAGAAAAGATTCAGGAAACCATCGAAGAGGTGAAGGAGGATGTACAAGAAAAGGTAGAGGACGTTCAGAAAAAGGCAACCGAAGTGGAAGAAAATGTTGAAGAGGTAGAAGAGGAGATTGAGGATGTCAAGATCACTGAAACTGCTGAGACTGTTAAAGTCGTAGCAACACCTGAAAAAACAGCGGATCGTCCGGATGATCTGAAAATCGTCGAAGGGATTGGTCCTAAGATTGAAGAAATCCTTCAGAACGTAGGTATCAAAACCTGGGAACAACTATCCAAAACGGCACCTACTCAACTGAGCAGCATTTTGTTGGCTGCGGGGAGTCGCTACAAAAGTCACAATCCGTCTACCTGGCCAAAACAAGCCCGAATGGCGGCCGATGGCAAGTGGGATGAACTCAAAGTCTGGCAGGATGAACTCGACGGAGGGATAGATCGAAAAGCACAGCGACGTGCAGAAGAGGAGGAATAAAAAAATTAAAGTTTTTAAAAAAAAGCCCTGATGAAAGTCAGGGCTTTTTTTAGGATTTTTAAATCCTTATTCGTTCCTAAAATTTTAAAAAGATTAGTCTTTTCTATGGATAGTAAAAAAGGGTTATATTTGAAATAAATCCTGATATATGGAAAACACCAGTGCTCTTGGAACGCTCTTGGCAATTTTTATTTTTTTAAGTTCTTATAAAGGCTTTCGGGATCCCGAATACACCAATCACTATATATTCGATGTTGATAAAATTTTAAAAGAAAAGCAATATTATCGAATTCTGAGTTCCGGATTCTTACACGGCGGCTGGTTTCATTTAATCTTTAATCTGGTGGCTTTGCTGTCTTTTAGTACCTCCATTGAAATGATTTTTGGAAAGGTAAAATATATCATATTATATTTTATCAGTTTGATTGGCGGGAGTTTACTCTCGTTATTTTTTCATCGTAATCACGGAGACTATCGCGCGCTCGGTGCTTCGGGTGCGATCAGTGGAGTCGTCTTTGCGAGCATTGTCCTGATGCCGGATAGCACTCTTTCCCTGATCATGATTCCCATTGAGTTTCCAGCCTGGGCGTTTGGAATTGTTTTTATTCTTGTTTCTATTTTTGGAATAAAAAACAGCTGGGGAAATATTGGACACGATGCTCATCTTGGAGGCGCCATCGTAGGAATGTTGATGACCATTGCGCTTTATCCCCGGGTATTGGAGGATCATCCGTGGGTCTTGGCGGCCTTTTTGGTGCCTTGTATTATTTTCTTTTTTCTATTGTATCGTTACCCCGAACTGATGATGGTGGATAATTTTTTTGGAAAAAAATATAAAGTCCTTAAATCAAAAATCGAAGAAAGTCAACTGGAAAAAGTAGTCGACCCCGAAGAAGAACTCAACCGGATTTTAGAGAAAATCAGAAAACAGGGTATGGCTAGTCTGACCAATAAAGAGAAGCGGGATTTAAAAAAATTTTCGGAATGAAAATCAATATTGAACACTGAATATTCAGTGTTCAATATTGAAATATTCTTTAATCGTCTCGTTTTCCAAATCCTAAGTTCATTCCTATTCTTGCGTGTGCGTAACTATTATTCACCAGATTGAATAAAGCGGGTAAATTATCGGTTGCGAAGAAAACTTGTACGGGGCCGAGTCGTACGGCTGTGTTTGCACCGATAGCAAGGCCCGTTGATTTTCCG
>CALLPK010000123.1 GCA_938015415.1 uncultured Saprospiraceae bacterium | reverse complement strand
CACCAATTAACTAATCCACCAATTAACCAATCCACCAATTAACTAAATCCACCAATTAACCAATCCACCAATTAACTAATCCACCAATTAACTAATCCACCAATTAACCAATCCACCAATTAACCAATCCACCAATTAACTAATCCACCAATTAACCAATCCACCAATTAACTAATCCACCAATTAACCAATCCACCAATTAACTAAATCCACCAATTAACCAATCCACCAATTAACTAATCCACCAATTAACTAATCCACCAATTAACTAATCCACCAATTAACCAATCAACGCATCACTCTCTTTTAATAATCGTCTTCGTATCGATCTCCAAAAAGTCATTTAAGCCATTGAGCGTGATATAATTTATTTGATAGACATTTTTAATCATGTCGATGTATGCTTCCAATTCTACCCGATCTCTGAAATCCTTTTTCTGAAGATCAATCCCGATTTTGCTCATTCCACTGAATCCATTATTACTCAAAACCTCAAAATAGTCGAGTTCTTGTGGTCGATCTACCTTAAAGCTAATCAGATCAACGGTTTTAGCCAGTACGTTTAAAAACTCAATTGGATATCCGGGAGCAAGGGTAATCTGATAGCGGAAGGTCTCTTCGTCCGCAGTAGATCGTTCGCTAAACAATTCAAATTGATCAATTAAAAAAGTTTGTACTTCCATCCGCTGGTCAATACTTTTATATTCCGAAAAATCGAGTACGACTCCAGCAAAATTTTCTGCAGATAAGGTGTACGCAAGCGAGCCGGAAGGATTAGAGTTTTTTAGTAAGTCTGCTCCGGAAAATTTTCGGGCCAGTTGAATTTTTCTACCATTTACTGCTTTTTTCAAATTTAGTACTTTCGCATTTTTTCCGTCTAATCCCGGAGCCAGGACAATTCTTCGAATACCGTTGGTGGTCAAATAGTCCCGGATAAACTCCGCACTATTGGCTTCCAGATCCTGTGGCGTAATGGTCATCAACCGATCGGCGGGTAGCCTTTGGTAGAAATCATTAACGTCAAGTGGACGGACAAAATTCTGAATGGTTTCGTAATGGGTCTTTCCGTATATTTTCAATAATAAAAGATACATCTGCTGCTTTAGATCCAGCATCTCGGCCTGAATGTTTCGCATAATATCGAGGTGTCGTAAAATGCGTAGGGAGCGATAGATATCATGGTAATTTTTTTGATTCACCGTTTCTACTCTGATCTTTTCCCGGTACAACATTTCCTTATGGAGAAATTCCATATAGGTTTTCATTTTGTAATTATATTCGTAGTAATAATTAATAATTTCCGAAGAGGTATTGAGTGCCTCGTAATTATTGAAATGTTGTCTATTTTTTATTTTGGCGTAGGCCAGATTATTTTTAGTTTTTTTATTGAATAAAAGTTCAAGTGGAACACTGAGTCCAACACCGATAGAATTAAATTCCCGCATGTCTCTTAGTTCGTCCTTAAAGTGATTAATATTCCGATATGCCTGCACCCGCAACGCTACGTCATTGATGCCGCGATCGGCACCGAAGGCAATTTTCTGTTCCAACTGCTGAATAGAATCAAGCAAAACTTCTTTAGAGTTTTCGTGGAGCAGGTAATCCAGATTAACGTGTAAAACGGGTAATTCGACGATGGCAAAATCGGTATCTATCTGATTTTCACCCAGCGTGGATTCAAACCATTCGTTATAATCGCGATAATTTTTCAACTGAACTTTGACCTGTTCAATCCGGCTTTTGATGTCAATAATTTCTTCGTATAATATGCCTTTTAGAAAATAAACCTGGTAGAGTAATTTCTGCTGTTCGATGAGTTGAGCTTCCCGTGCGGCCAGTAATTTTATTTTTTCCTCATTGAATAAATAGATCATCAGATTAAAGCGATAGTAAAGTTTGCTATCGTTATTATCCAGCGCAAATTTTAAATTATCCAGTTTCCGTTGATCATTGAGGCGTTTTGCTTTTTGCTGATTACCCAGCCAGCCTTCCCGCAAAATATTCCATTCCACCCCAACCCGAGTACGGGAACCACTCAGATTTCCATCGGTGGCGTCTTCGGCATCAAAACTTTGATCGTGATTGATAAAGTGCTGCGCCTTCAAATTGACCCCAATATCTTTTTTTAATTTTTTAATCTGATACGCAAAAATCTGATCTTTACTCGTCAGATCAAGGTTAGGTTCGGTGATATTAAACAGACGGTCGGCTGGTTCCAGGTTGGTATTGACCACATTGGTTGGCTGACGGTTTAGATTTTTTCTAATCAAAGAAAGGATGTCCTTACTGATTCTTTCTACCACGGGATCATCCGTGGCTTGCGCGAACAACGAAAGTCCAACGCCACAAAGTAGTAACGACAAAAAGAGTCGCAAAAGCCAGGTATAAAGACCCGAATATTTATGGTCGATACGCAAGGTACCGGGGGAATATTTACTCATAGTAACAGTACCGAATTAAAGCCGGTCGTTTATTTAGTAGGCAATTTCAATTTACAACACTGATTATCAGCGACTTACCAGCAAATCGAATTATTAAAGCTTAAAAAAGTGGATATTCTTAAAGCTATTTCACATTAGATAAAGTCAAAATTTGTACCAAAGGATGAACGAACGATCCCGAAGGGTAGCGTATGACAATACGCTAAGAGAAAGAACTCCGAGATCGACGAAGGAGATCCATGAAAGAAGTGAACTAAAGCGGACGGGAGACTTGCTTTACAACAGTGCGTCAAGCAAAAGGCGATGGATAACAATGCATCAGAGGAGGGCACTGGGAAATGCACAAGCGAAGCGAAAAGCGACGTGTTATTTGATGATAATTTATCTCTCTACTGTATATTACCTTTGTAAAAACCAAATTTATTTTCTAGTACAAAATCGCTAGGCGAAATTAGTAATTTTACTGTTACATTTGGGTATAAGTAATTATTTTAATAAATTTCTTCGTAACATAAGAGTAATCTTATACAAAACCATCCATTATGATTTTTAGAAATAACACGCATTTACGCATTTACGCATTTACGCATAAATTCGTTAAAATTAATTTAGTCCTATTCTTTTTGTCCTGTTTTTACTTTTCATCAGGACAAGACTCGTTTGAACAACTAATAAGATCTGAATCAACAACCTTCAACGAGTTTAAAAATAATTCCGTCGCTCTTGAACAAATAAGAGCCTACGCTGACACAGTATATCCTAAGGGAAGAATTATTTTTAATTCCGAAAATGCTGCTTCTCTGGATTTTAGCGATATTCCTGACCTACTTTCCGCAGACCCTGAAAGCACTTTCAATTTAGTATCTGAGAAAGCTAGTAAATTTGATCCAAATAGAGTTTATTATAAATATCAACAGTACCACCAAGGAATAAGAGTCGATAATGGTGGTTATACAATTCTGGCGGCATCTCCTGGCACCTCAATTGGATGTAACCAATCCTCATTATATGGAATTTCTCCAGCTATCGCTACTGGAATAGATATAAATACAACTGCAAATTTTACGCAAGAAGATATAGTCAAAAAAATAGAGAATAACTTTAGTGTTACTGTCAATAATATTTCTGAATTGTCGATTGTCTGGGGACTCTCCGAAGAAAGTATATATAATCTGACCTACAAAGTAGATTTTAGGAGCGAAGGTAAATCCTACAGAAAATGGATAGATGCACTTAGTGGAGCTGTTCTTAAAACAGCTAACACCAGTAGTAATCTATTTGCAACAACTATTCATTATTGTGATCAGGATTTGGATGATTCTCCTGTTCCAGGTGGCGGAACCATACTCGAAACCCAAGACGGTATTCTTAGAACTTATTTTTTCCCAGATAATTTAGATCCTTTTGTTCCTGAAAATTATACGCAAAACCTAATTCCGGTCACCAATAGTGGACAGTGGGATAATCCTGCGGTTAGAATTGCCGTTTATCAGGCTCACTTTTGTGCCACTAATGTTATCCCCGAATACAATGAATTGATCGAAGGAATAGATGAATTTACCAATGTGAATATTGCTGTGTCTGGAAATGCCAGTTCTGGTATAAATGAGGATGGTAAAGATATGGATAATGCATTCTTTTGTATTGGAAGGTCAGATCCAGGAGGCTCTCAGGCTACGCACGATATAGTTGCACATGAGTTAACGCATGTATTTTTGGATGAATACTTATCTAGTAATGAGACTGGTCCAAGGTCCCTTACAGAAGCAATTTGTGACGTATTTGGTACTTATCTTGAATCTATAGTTCAAAATAACGAAAGTATTTTATGCACTCAAGATGGAATTGACTGGGTAATAGGAGATGATAATCCACAGTTATCAGGTAGAAATTTAGAAAATCCTGTAATCAGTACGTGGGAAGAGGCACTGGAAGAAGAAGAACCTCACAGAAGAGGATTAGTTATTGGCCATTGGTTCTATTTAATTTCAGAGGGTAGCCCCGAACCTGGAGGTTTTTCTATTCCAGGATTAGGTATCGAGAGAGCCACTAATATTGTTTTAGAAGCAGTATTAAATTTAGAAAATCGTGATGCCGATTTTCCAGACTTCAGAGAATCTGTAGAAATGGTAGTAGATGCAACTTGGGGACGATGTTCAGAAGAATCGGTTAGTGTTAGAAACGCATTTAGAAAAGTTGGCCTAAGCGACGGAGAGCACTGTGCATTTGTAAATGTAAGACATAAATACTGTGAAAAAAATGATGCAATGTTGATTTGTGCCACCGGAGGTTTCGAAAATGATCATTTTAGATGGTACTTTCCAGATGGATGGACTGTTCCAGGCTCTACAGGTAATATTTTAGAAGATAGAAGATGCCTAAGAGTTACTGATTTACCTACCTACGAATATTATCCGCAAAACCTGACAATAACACTGTACGACGTAACAAATCAAAATCGAGTTGATTATAAAATTAGACTTGAAGATTGCGAAGGAGATGACCCAACCTGTAATGACGTAGCATTAAATGCAATCCCACCTTCATCTTCTGCTCAGGAAAGATCCATAGATTTGACAGATACAGAAGCTTTCACGTTTCTCAAAATTTTCGATATCAATGGAAGAAAGGTTTACGAAGGAAGAAATTCTAACGAAGACTTTATACTTAAAAATTCAAATGGCTTACTAATTTACTGTTATTACGATAAACATGGTAAGATCATAAACTCCAAGAAAGTGATTAACTTAAATTAAATTCTAATTAACTTCGGGCAGGTAGAGGTTTTTACTTCTACCTACCCTATTTCTAAATCAATATCCATGAAATTTTACTTCATCCTATTTTTCCTTCTATTAACCTTTTCCCTTTCCGCCCAAACGCTCCTCGGCCCTACCTTCGGTTACGACTTTGCAACCCTTGAAACTCGTTTTATATTGGTAGAAGAAATCTCAGAGACAACCGGTTGGCTTGAACGACCTTTAGAAATTAGGCGAAGTCAAAAAGACACACCCTCCGGACGCAAAAGTATAACTTTTGGTTTTCAAGTACAAAAAACGCTTTCTCCAAACTGGACTTTGGGAATGCGAGGTAGTTATTCCAGAAAAGAGTATACCGAATATATACGCGGAGCGAACATTTTTACATCTTCGATATATGAGGTATTTTACCGACAAGCGGGTATTTCCCTTTTGTTTAATAGAAAAATCAAAGAAAAGATATCTATTGGCCTTGGTCCCAGTGTATATCATTTCTCTGGATGGGACTCTGCGAATCCTGACAGTAATACCGTTCCGGATTTTCCATTTAAGCCCTACCAGGTTACCAAAAGAGCCTACAGCCTAAATCTACAAGCAGGATATTATCTGGGACCGGTTTATCTGGCCGTGGACTATATGCGTACCTTGAAAATTTCGGATGCCAGCGACTATATGACGGGTGCGTCTAGCCTGGCATTCACGGGAACCTATTTCTTTGAATTGAAAAAGAGAAAAGGATAAATCATCTTAGCACTAACAATTTTTTTGACAATGGTAGTAATTACAGAAAAGAAAAAAAATTGACCGAAAGCCAAAAACACACACAAGGAGAATCCCTTAGAAAAAAGAATCAGCAGACTACCATATTCGTTGTTAAAAAAATATTCAAAAAAAAACCTCAGCCAAAGGCTGAGGTTTTTTTTTGAATATTTTTTATCTCGCAAACGATACCGCCCGCTTCTCGCGAATCACCGTCACTTTGATCTGACCCGGATATTGCATTTCATCCTGAATCTTTTCGGAGATCATAAACGCTAAATCATCCGCGTACTGATCGGTTACTTTCTCGCTTTCGACCATTACGCGTAGTTCACGACCGGCCTGCATGGCGTAGGCTTTTTGTACACCTTCGTGTGCCATGGCGATCTCTTCCAGTTCGCCGATTCGCTTCATGTAGCTTTCGAGAATTTCGCGACGTGCGCCTGGGCGAGCACCCGAGATTGCATCGCAAGCCTGAACGATGGGTGATACCATATTGGTCATTTCAACTTCATCGTGGTGCGCACCAACCGCGTTGGAAACGATATCTGATTCGTTGTATTTTTCACAGAGTTTCATTCCCAGGATTGCGTGGGATAGCTCCGTTTCTTCTTCGGCTACTTTTCCGATATCGTGGAGCAGACCAGCCCGTTTTGCCAGTTTAGCATCCTTGCTGGACAAGCCAAGTTCGGCGGCCATGATCCCACAGAGGTTGGCCGTTTCGATGGAGTGCTTGAGGAGGTTTTGTCCGTAAGAAGAACGGAAACGCATCCGTCCCACCATTTTCACTAAATAAGGATTCAAACCGTGAATATCTAATTCGATGACGGTACGTTCTCCGATTTCGACAATCTGCTCGTCGAGTTGTTTACGGGTTTTTGCAACTACCTCTTCGATTCGTGCCGGATGAATTCTTCCGTCGGCGACCAATCGCTTGAGGGATAATCGACATACCTCCCGGCGAATCGGATCAAAACTGGAAATGACAATGGCTTCCGGCGTATCATCCACGACGATCTCTGCGCCCGTAGCCGCTTCGATGGCCCGGATATTCCGACCTTCCCGTCCGATGATTTGTCCTTTCAGATCATCTGATTCCAGTGGAAAAACAGAAACTGTATTTTCAATTGTAAATTCAGCACACATTCGCTGAATAGACTGGATCACTACTTTTTTGGCGTCTTTGTTGGCCGTAATCTGAGCGGCTTGTACCACTTCTTTTCTGATAGACATGGCGTCCGTTTCCGCTTTGGCACGTACGGCTTCGAGGATTTGCTCTTTGGCTTCGGCCTCGGTGAGTTTAGCGATATTTTCCAGTAAACGAATTCTTTCTTCGTTGGCCAGGTCTAGTTCTTCTTTTTTCTTAGCGACAATCTTTACCTGCTTGTCGAGGTTGTCACGGATCGCTTTATTTTCGGAAGCGGTTTGTTCCAGTTCTTTTTCCCGGTTTTTAAATTCTTTTTCCTGAGTACGAATCTCGATTTCTTTTTCTTTCAGAGCAGATTCTTTGTCAACTACGCTTTGGGCGCGTTCTTTGAGTTCGTTCTTATGTTCTGCTTTTTCGGATTCAAAATTCGCTTTTAGATCTGCGAATTTTTTCTTGGCTTCTTTGATCTTGCGTTGCTTGACTTCTTCGTTTTTCTTTTCGGCTTTGCCGACAATACTTTGCGCTTTTCGCTGTGCTTCTTCGGTAATTCGACTAGCAGAAGCGCGAGCATCCGCCAAGGTTTTATCGGCCTGACTATTGAGGTCCTTGACGCGGGCATCGTTACCTTTACCGACCACCGACTTGGCACCAAAGAAGGCAACAATGCCTCCGACGACCAGTCCAATGATAATTGATACTATATCCATAATTGATTTGAATTTTGAGTAAGAAACCGATGTTACAATGGGGGACGTTTACTCCATTCTATTATTTCCGTTTCTATCTATTAAAAAAATATCCGGGCCGTTACCACTTAGATTTACGACCTGGTGAATTAAATATTCTAAAACGTATAAGGCCACAAAGGCTCAAAGACACAAAGAAAAATTACGGATAGATAAAAGAAATTGAAAATAAAGAAGGGAAATTTTATAGTCAGTATGATTACTGTAATAAAAAATCCAGTAGTTCGTCGAGTTGATCTACTTTTTTATTAAGATCGGTGTAAGACTCTTCTTCGTTGGTAGAGTCTGTATTAAGATGTGTTTTATGTAAATCTACGGCGTAAGTTAGTAAGGCCATTGACAAGTAATCTTGTTTATCCTTTCTGCTGTACGCTTTTTGGAATGTGTTTACTTTATCATTAATCTCTTCCACAATTCCCCGTATCTTATTAACATCTTCTTCTTTTACCTTGAGGGGATAAGAACGCTCTGCGATGACGACTGTTATGTTGACTAATTCGTTCGTTTCCATATCAGTTATTTTGTAACCACATAATACACTTATCGATTTCCTTGAGGTACTGCTCGATCTCTTTCTTCAATTTTTTGGAACTTTTATCTGCTCCGGATTTAGAGTTCCCGGTGGGTGCAATATCCGCTACGCCCATACTCGGGGACTGATCAGCCTGTTGTTTATAAACGGCCAATCCTGATTTTAATTTTCGATTTTCTTCTTCTAATGCCAGATTATCCTTTTGCAACTGCTCCATCTTTTTGGCCAGTTGTTTTACCTTTTTTTCAATTCCGGTAAGCCTTTCAGTAATAACCTGCTGCATTTTTTTTGGCTATTGGCTATTGGCTATTAGCTATTGGCTTCCCTTCTATCGTGCCTGCCTGTCGCTGGCAGGTTAAAGTTAAGTCAATAAAAATAGCAGTAGCTATCATTTAACGTCTAATTACGGCGCCTAATTCTCCC
Organism: uncultured Saprospiraceae bacterium; assembly: GCA_938015415.1. Taxonomy (GTDB): domain Bacteria; phylum Bacteroidota; class Bacteroidia; order Chitinophagales; family Saprospiraceae; genus JALZUU01. Next base: position 9,372 of record CALLPK010000123.1, on the reverse strand, counting down.
TCATAGGACGTAATTAGTCGCTGCATTATTTTATCAATTTCTTTATCATTAAGTGTTCGCGTAGGATCTTCGAAGGTAAAACTCACCGCGTAGGATTTTTTGTCCTTACCCAGTTGGTCTTCATTCTCGTACACATCGAACAAATTAACATCTTTCAGGATTTTTTTACCCGTTTTACGGGCAATTCCTGTAATATCTTCAAATTTAACATTTTTTCCAATAACCAAGGCTAAATCACGTCTAACTCTCGGATATTTGGTCAATTCCGCAAAATCTATCTTGTTTTTCTTTACTATCCCCAACAAGCTTTTCACCCTGAAAGCCGCGTAAAAAACGTCCTGTTTAATGTCTATGGCATCGACCAGCGTAGGTTTTACCTTTCCAAACTCCACAATTACCTGCTGCCCACGGTGATATCGCAACCCGTAAGATAGCGTATCCGAAGCCGTATTTTCGTCCCCGTTCAGGACGCTCGTTTGATAATTACCCGTTCCTACCCGGTTCATCAACTGCTCCACAAATCCCTTCAGCGTATAATAAGTCATCGGTGCCTTCTTTGGGTGGTGCCAGCTTTCGGCTTCCCGGCGTCCCGTCAAAAAGAGGGTCAAAAATTCTTCCTCTTTAAATCCTTCCCCATCAGGTCGGTAAACATATCCTTGTTCAAAAAATTTCAAGTCTGCGTTTTGGCGATTCTGATTATGAACAATAGCTTCTAAACCACTAAACAACATCGTGGGCCGCATCACATCCAGGTGAATATTGGACGTGTTATTAACGTATACTAAATCTTCCTCCGGTAGTTGCAGTAAATCCTTGAAATAGCGAGACTGACTGAGCGACAATCCCATAATCTCGTTAAATCCCTGAGCGTTTAGATGATCGCCTATTTTTTGTCGCAACGTATGAACCGGAAGACCATCGCCTTGTCCCATCGTACTTTTAATCTGGTCCGGAACCGGCACTCGATTGAAGCCGTAAATCCTTAAAATCTCCTCAATCACATCTACTTCACGGGTCACCTCCACTTTATTGGTTGGAATGGCTACCGTCATGGCTTCGTCGGTACCTTCGGTAATTTTAATATTCATCGATGCCAGAATATTTTCAATTTCTTTGGTAGGAATATCTACACCAATCAAACGACGAACATTGCGATAACGAACCACCACTTCTGTCGGCGCTATTGGGTTGGGATAAAGATCAACAAGTTCGGAAGCAACGGTTCCTCCAGCCAATTCGTTAATCAATAACACGGCTCTTTTAAGTGCGTATTCCGTAATGTTAGGATCGCTGCCTTTTTCAAAACAAACGGCCGCATCGGTCCGTAGCAAATGTCGCGTACTGCTCCGACGAATCTGACGCGCATTAAAATGGGCAGACTCCAAAAAGATTGTTTTTGTACTTTCGGTAACGCCCGATTTGAGACCACCAAAGACTCCGGCGATACACATTCCGTTGCCCTGACCATCACAGATCATCAAATCTTCGTCGCTCAATTTTCGGTCTACTTCGTCCAGCGAAGCAAAATTGGTTCCGGCGGGTAAGGTCTGAACGATCACTTTTTTGTCAGTAATCTGATCGTAGTCAAAAGCGTGCAATGGTTGTCCCAATTCGTGTAACACATAATTGGTAATATCTACAATATTATTGATAGGGCGAACGCCGATGGCCGTCAGGCGCTTTTGCATCCATTCGGGAGAAGGCGCTACGGTAATACCGGTGAGTACGATACCCGTATAACGGGGACAAGCCACGGTATCTTTCACCTCCACGGAGATAGGATGAGTCGTTGCACCGGTTTTAAATCCGCTCACATCAGGCTTGTTGACGACCCCATCGTGTTGATAATTAATTTTTAGGGCTGCGGCCAAATCCTGGGCGACTCCGAGGTGGGCCGTCGCATCGGAACGGTTGGGTGTCAGACCGATTTCGTAAACCGTTTCAGCGGAAATATTATAGTATTCACTGGCAGGTGTTCCAACGGCCGTTCCTTCAGGTAGAACGATAATACCATCGTGGTCCGTACCAATGCCGAGTTCATCTTCGGCACAGATCATCCCTTCGGACACCTGACCGCGAATTTTTCCTTTTTTAATTTTTAGATCTTTCCCATCGCTGAAAAAAAGTTGAGTGCCGATCGTGGCAACCATTACCTTTTGACCTTCGGCTACGTTGGGTGCTCCGCAAACGATGTGCAGATCTTCTTCCCTGCCAACATCGACCGTGGTTACGCGCAGTCGATCCGCGTCGGGATGAGGTCCACAAGTTTTGACGTGTCCGACTACAACTCCTTTCAAACCACCTTTGATATGTTCAACGGTTTCGATTCCTTCTACTTCCAGACCAATATCCGTCAGAATTTCGCCCGTTTTTTCTGCGTCGTGCGGGACGGTGAGGTAGTCTTTGAGCCAATTGAGTGAGATCTTCATTTATGTGAAACTTTGTCTGTTTTTATTGAAAAAATTCTGTAAACCATTAGCTTACAGAATATTGAGTGGTAAAGATAACTAATTTGCGGGGGATGGTAAGGAAATTAGGGAAAGTCCTTTCTTGATCATCTACAAAAAGCCAGCGTCCCTGAACAAAGGGGTAGCTTTATGTTGAAAATGTCCGTACCAACATAAGTGGTATGGACATTTTTGTAGTACAATATTTTATTGAAATTGCTTAATTCCTTATTTAATCTGCCAGACTCTTCTCCTCCACCTGTACCACCTCTTTGCTATTTCCTCCCGTTTCGTGTACTATGACAATCACACTTACCTTGCTCGAATTATAGTTATCCGGCAAAGTCATCTGGTGTACTTTTTCTATCGTGGCACCCATTGTGAAATCTTCGTCGATACTTTCTCCATTAAAAGGCGTCATCATATCGCGCAGAACATGCTTATGCACATAATCGTCTTGCTGGCCTGCCGGAGTCAACTGAACATCTATGATATCCGTTTCGATGACCATAACGGAATAACGATAATCACCCGTGAGTGTTTCGGCGGATTGAATATTAGTGGTTGCTGTCAGTTGTCGAGAGGTTTCGTCATAATCAAGATTAAGCTCTATTACGAGCGGGGATAGTTGTCCCTTTTCTTCCTGAATCAATCCGGCCCAGGCACTTTGACTTAGTTGTCGATCATCCTGATTTTCAAATAACTTACGGTCAATAACGGCCGTTGGATAACCCAAAGGACTATCGAGAAAACCTTCCAGGGCCGTTCCCTCTGGCGTGGTATAATCTTCTCTGCTATTAGAATAAGGGGTAGAGAAAAAACCAGCGTGAATAGAGACCGCGATTAATTGGTTTCCGTGGATATCCAGTAAATTTTCAATCTCGGCACTTCCCGCCGGACAATTTACACAACGTACGCCCGTAAATTCTTCAACAAGTATTTTTTTATCCGTTGGTTCAATAATTACTTCCTCATTCTCACAACTCAGACAAGGAATTACAGGTGAATTTTCGTCACACCCCCAGTATCCGAACAAGCAGAACAAAAACATTATTGTGATAACATTATTTTTCATAAAAATTTATTTTATAAAGTTAAAAACTGGAGTTAACCGATAAACGCACTCCACTGAAAGAAGGTTCTAAACGACAAACACCTCCGGCACAAACAATTCCTTGAACCTGTTTTACAAAACTAAGTGAGTACCGATTTGCACCCTCGGTGTAAAAAACATCTACCCGGGGATAACTCAATGCTACGCCGTCCGTCCGGCTAGTCGGTGAAAAATTATACATTTCAGAAACGGTAAAAGACCAGTGTGGTGCAATATTAAATTCTACCAAACCAAATAACCAGTTACCAAAATCCTGTTCGGTAAACATTACCTGTGATTCTACGCGAATAGATTTTTTTCGATCAAATTTATATAAGAACTCTGCAAAAGGAGTAAATGTTTTTATAATGGGTACTCCAGGTTTTACTTCGTAGACTTCCTGGTTATAATTTTGCACTTGCACTCCCGCTGAAAGTGTCCATTTACGTTTGTATTTATAAAATCCTTCAAAATAATATTCTCGGTATAACAGTTCATTTTCTAAATTATTAATATGTGATACATTGACGTTGAAGCGTAATTTTCGATTAAAAGCGTAGGTAATATCTGCCTGATAAGCCAGCTCCCCTAATTCCTGGGTAGCCGCATTATAATAAGCATTTAACCGGTTAGTATTGATCCGGGTCAAGGCTGGCAGATAGTTCATAAAACCCTGTACCCCCGTCTGAAAAGGATCTACCCGAAAAGTAAAATTTTCGGTTCGCTTGGCCTCTACGTTGATACCCAATCCGTGCCCCGCATAACCGAGGGAAGTATACAGCGTAGTTCCATCATCAAAATTTAGTTTACCAATAGAAGTAGTATTGTCACGATTGGTTTTAATCGCAAAGGGATCAAAATATGCTTCTCCCGTTTTGTAGGCTCCTTCTACGTACCAGCTAAAATTGCCAGCAGTCAGCGTATTGTATAAGGTAAGTGCATAGGTATTATAACGAGCCCCAATACTGTCCACCACGTTATAGGTAGCAATGGTATTGACGACGGTATTGACTGTTTGGTCATCAAACGTTCGACCTACGACTCCAAAACCAGGTGCAAGTGACCATTTAGGATTTTCATCTTTGGGTTGAATAAATCCTTCCGCAGAAAAGCCCTTGATGACGGCCGCGTAAGTATCGAACTGTCTTTTTTGCAACCCGGTAAATGCTTTGAGTCGCCAATTAGGGGTCAAATCATAAGTGGCCCGGGCACCATAGAGCGCATTATCAATCGCCAATCCACGCGCTTCGTAGGCACGAAAAATAATTCCGCTTCCGATCTGATCGTAGAGATACCCTACGGAAAGTCCTAGTTTATCTATTTGTTTTTTAATAAACCAACGACCAATACCTTGAGCGGTGTAGGAACCATTCGGATTAAGCAACTGTGAATTATTAAATAGATCAAACCGAACGCCTACGTCAAAGCCCCAATTGCTATAATTAAGTTGTAACCAGGCGTCTGCACCGTAAAGCTGCCGGTCGTATTGTGGTTGTCCAACGGCACCGATCGCAGAATCAGGGATATAAAAGCTTGCAGTGGATTGAAAATTACCAGAAAGTCGGCTGACATTCTGTTGTGATTCTCCCTGCGCCTGTAAAGAATTTTCTGAAAAGATCAGTAATAAGATCAGGGTTACTTTTAGAAGTATGGATAGGTTCTTCATATTAAATTAAATAGCAATAATGTTGAACGATAACAAAATTTTAACGTTCCAATTTTGTCTTAAGGTGTAACTAATGATTGAATAAGTTGTCAAATTTAAGGGTTAATTACAGGAAGTTGAATAAAAAACTCTTTTTTTTTGATTAATTCTGACATTTCTAAGGTCTTTTAACTTTTGCGCAAAAAAAATATTTGAAGAAGTCCTTAACTTGCCATTATATTTAAAATTTTAAAACACCGACAAAATGAATTTTACTAAACTTATCTTATTACTGGCTATACTTTCTACGGCTACTTTTGCCAATGCACAAAAAGGTGCAAAAAAGACGCTTCCAAATCTTGCAATTAAAAGTCTGAACGGCGAATCCGTTAATATTCAAAAGTATGCACAGAATGGTAAGATTACCGTGATCAGCTTCTGGGCTACCTGGTGTCACCCTTGTAAACGAGAGCTGGATGCGATCGCTGATTTTTATCCCGATTGGCAAGAAGCGTACGACGTGGAATTGGTTGCCATTACCATTGATGATGCGCGTAGTCTGCAGAAAGTAAAATCGGTGGTAGAAACCAAGGGATGGGAATATACCATACTTTCGGATGTCAACGAAGATCTGAAAAGAGCGATGAATTTTCAAACCGTGCCAATGACTTTTTTACTCGACCAAGAAGGCAATATTGTTTATGAACACAATAGTTATACGCCTGGGGACGAGTACGAATTGGAAGATAAAATTAAAGCACTGGCGAAGAAATAATAACGCTGGATAGATTATTTTTTTCTATCTCAAAAAAGTCGGTGCGGTTGCGTCGGCTTTTTTTTTGAATCGCTGCGCTTGTTGAGGTGTTATTTTCAATAATTTTTACATTTTAAAAATAATATGAATTTTAAAAATAAATTATTACTGTTTTACGTATTTTTTGTTTCAGGTGGTTTGTTTGCACAAACGGACACGCTTTATCAGATCGGTAGTTCGACGGAGCGTTTAACGGCTACGGAGTTGGAAGAAAAACTGGAACTGGTCAAAAATAACGAATCAAATCCTGAGGAGTGGGCGGCTCAATTTAAGGTGACGCAGGAATTACGGGATCAGCAAACCTTGATTCAGGTCGGCGGTATTCATTTGATTCCGTTGGAAATGCTGCAAGGTCCGCCGTTGATGCCTGACTTTTTAAACCATCCTATGCCTGCTATCGAGCTGGTAGATATTTATGGTAAAAAATTTGACTCGACGGCAGCTTCGGGAAAAGTACTTTTTATTAATTTTTGGTTTACCCGTTGTCCGCCCTGTATTGTGGAAATGCCCTATTTAAATAAGTTGCAGGAAATGTACGCAGACCAGGAGGTGGTATTTTTGTCTTTTGCGCCCGAATCGACGGTAGAGATTAATCGCTTTTTAGAACGCTTTGAATTTAATTTTCGGCATTTTCCCGGTGCGTTGGATTTTATTAAACCTTTTGGAATGAGTTATCCTAAAAATATCTTAGTGGATAAAAACGGGATCATTCGACATATTGGTGAGGGAATTGTTCGTAGTGCCGGAGCAGGTATTCCGTTGTCGGAAAGGCATGAGTTAACGTGGGATGTGGTGCGGGAGAAACTGGATTTGTTGATTAATGAATAATGGCCTTCTATCGTGTTTCTTTTTAATGAAAAATTAATAATGAATAATGCCTTCTATCGTGTTTTCCCTAAAAATGATAGAGTACTAAAATTGGGACAAGCCCAACCATTACGAACTACGTGCATTATTCATTAGACTTTATTCATTTTAGTATTTTTAATTATAATTTATGAAATTCAACAATCAACTGCTGTTATTTTTCTGCAGTCTGCTGTTTATCACGGCTTGTAAGACGGTAAAGACCAGTGACGGGACGGCGTTACGGGTTCGGTCTGCGAATTTTTTAGTCAAAAAACTAGAACAGCAAAAACTGGACGTGGAGTGGATGACGGCTAAGGTAAAGTTAAAACTTTCGGATAATGGAAGTACGACGCGAGCGAGTGCAGACATTCGGATGCGTAAAGACAGTGTGATCTGGATGACGGTCAGAAAGTTCGGAATCGAGGGAGCCAGGGTTTTGATTACGACGGATTCTGTTTATTTGATCAACCGTTTGGAGCGGGAGTATTTGGTTCAGGATTTTTCTTTTATTGAATCGGAGTTCAACCTTCCGGCTTCTTTTGAAACTTTACAGGATTTTATTTTGGGTAATGTATTTTTTATGACTCAGGAAAACATCAAATCAGATATCAACGATGACGCCTATCATTTGACGGCTAGTGACGCCACTCCTTTCACCAACGAATATTGGCTGGGTGCGGAGGATTTTAATTTAGAAAAAATGTATTTCAATGACCTGCGTTACCAACGAGAGTTAACGGTGAAACAATCTGACTACCTACCGGCCGGTGAAATAATTGCTTTTCCGCATCGCCGGGTTGTTGAGATGCGTAGCCAGCAGACGGGAAATGTTTCGGTAGAAATGGACTTGTCGAAGGTTAAATTTAACCAGCCGGCTAATATGCCTTTTCGGAAGCGGTGAATCGCTTCGCTTGTTGAATCGTTGAATCGTTGAGGTGTTGAATCGTTGAGGTGTTGAATCGTTGAATACTTGTCTTTATCTTTGTCTAGTTTGTATAAGAGGCTCGTTATTGGGTTGTTAATAAAAAAAACGGTAGTACTTGCGCACTACCGTTTTCAGTCCATCATTTATTTAAAATCTATTTTATTTTTTAACGATCTTCTGGAAGCGATTCGCACTTTCTTTCAACTGGCCCTTTACTTCTTTGATTGCATCCAGTGCAATTTCCTGCTGCTTTTCTGTCATCTTAACGCCACCTTTTACGGCTTTCTTTCCCAGCTTAATCCAAGGCTTACTAACTTCTACCACTTCTTTTTTAACAATCTTTGTTGTTTTAGTAGCTTCTTTATTTGCCTTAATCGCCGATTCTTTAATTGTCTTGTATACTTCTTTAATTTCTATATTCTTTAACATGATATTTATTTTTATCTAGGTTTTTTAATTAAATAGTTTTTTTGCTGCTTGCTATTTGTTGCTCTTTAATGCGTTAGCAGAAAGCAAGTAGCAATAAAATTACTTTTTAGCCAATTTTTTTGCTTCTTTAATCCAAGGTGCGGGATTCAAGCGAGCGTAACGGGTTCCGGCATTGCTTAGTACTGTTTCCAACTCTTTTTTGGATGCTTTAGCTACGGCGGAGAAAGAACCGTATCCGGCCTTGATCAAAATAGTCGAAGCTTTAGGTCCGATACCCTTGATGTTAGTCAAGTCATCCATTTTGACAATTCCTTTTTTCGCTACTTTCATCTTCGCAACTCTTTTAGTAGTTGGGCGTTTTGCTGCGGGACGCTTGCTGACAACTACCTTCTTTATCTTCTTTGCTGGCTTCTTGCGAATTACTTTTTTTACATCATCCAATACTTCTACCGTATCTTCCCGTAGCTCATCTACTCTTTCCTCGGCGGTATTTAAAAAACGATTGAAATAATTAACTGGTAAGTTTACCAAAGATTTTAATTGCTTATTGGTTACTACTTTTTCTAAAGTATCCAGGGCAAATTTTTGCTGCATTCCGAAAAGGGTAACGCCACCTTCTACTACCTTACCAAAAACTCGCTGCGAAGTTTCAGCGCCCTTCAGTGTCAGATCTACTAAATCTTCTCCAACGGATAACGCTACTTTATTAACAACTTTTGCTTGTGCCTTGATACCGTTGTCTTTACTGTTTTTAAGATTCTTATTAGCCATAATTAGTTCTATTTATTTATTTAAAAATTTTATTGATAATTGATGGCACAAAGATAAGGAGGTAAGGTTCTTTTTCAGTTGCGGATGAGTTACATTTGAGTTACAGAAGGGGGATTTATGGGGAGACCGGTTCTTAAAATGCTGATTATCAACTAGTTGAGGTATTGCTTTTTTTTTAGAATGTTGAGGCGCTGCGCTTGTTGAAGTGTTGAATGGAGGTGTTCGAGTAAGTGTGTCTTTTTGCCTCCCTCACCTCAATCCAGAAGATACTGTGTTGAATTCCTAATCATCTTTAGGTTTTTATTATTAAATTTGTGGTCAAAGGAAGTCTTTGCATCTGCAAGACTATCCAGCGTAGTGCCGGTTTTATATCGGCACTACTTGTTTTTCAAGTTCTGT
>CALLPK010000122.1 GCA_938015415.1 uncultured Saprospiraceae bacterium | reverse complement strand
GGATACCTTAGGGGAGACTATTTTTTTATCAAACAATGCGCGCAGAAGGAGGATAGCCGTAGCTACCCGACTGATAAGCAAAGAAGTATGATGAAAAAAGAGACCGCATAAGGTGTCGGTTATTTAGTTCCCGAGGCACTAGCTATTGGCTTCCCTTTTTTCGTAAAAAATATTAAAGGGAAGCCAACTAGCCAACCAGTTTACTACCAAAATAAAATACCAAATTACAAACCATACAATGAATAAATTATTCAAGCCTTATCTACAAAATGGCGGAACTTACAAAGGTGGCAAGACCCTATCCGAGTTAGGTACAGATCAAAAAATCTACAAGCTCTCTTCCAACGAACATCCCTTTGGGCCTTCTCCCAAGGCCGTAGCTGCCGTAAAAAAAGCCGCCAATGATTTTCATTTTTATCCCGATCGCAGCGGTGCCCGGTTACAAACGGCACTCGCTGATTTTTACCAACACAAAATTCCGGCTGGACAGTTTTTTACTGGCAATAGTGGTAGTGAGATTTTGGACTTTATTATTCGTGGATTTTTAGGCGAAGGCCTCGAAGCAATTATCTGTAACCCGGCTTTTGGTATTTATAATATGTTCTCTGGCTGGCAGGGCGCGACGGTAAAAAACGTCCCTCTTTTAGCGCCGGATTTCCGACTGGATGTCTCGGGGATTCTAAATGCTATCACCGATCAAACCCGTATTATCTTTCTGACCAGTCCTAACAATCCAACAGGGTCCTATATTCCACGGGCAGATCTGGAAGCGTTGTTAGATCAGGTTCCTAAACATCTGGTGATCGTCCTGGACGAAGTATATTATAGGTTTGCCGATGCCCCCGACTTTGTTACTGCCATGGAATACGTGAAAAAAGGACATCAGATTATTGCGGTAAATAGCTTTTCAAAAACATATGGATTAGCGGCCTTACGAATTGGATATGGTTATTCTACCCCGGAGATCGCAGCATATCTACTCATGTATAATCGTCCATTTTTGTTAAATCAATTATCTATCGAAGCAGGCATTGCAGCACTTTCGGACGAAACTTTTGTTCAGGAAACGGTCTCAATGATACAATCAGAAAGGTTAAAAATTTATGCAGAATTGGAAATACTGAACGTCAAGTATTGGAAGTCTCAGGGAAATTTTATTTTAATAAAACCATCCATACCATCCAGTGAATTTGAAGTAGCGATGTTGAAAGAAGGAATTATGGTCAGACCAGTTGATAACTTTGGCGCACCGGGATGTGTTCGCGTAACCATTGGGATACCGGAAGCAAATGCTGCTTATTTGAAAGCACTTAAAAAAGTAATTTCAATTGCGGTGAATTAGAATGGGACCCTCCTTGACAACTGAAATATTCTAATTCTTAATGCTGGGTACATTGATTTTTACCGATACTAAAATGGAAATTAGTGCCTTTGTCAACGACAGAATCTACCCAGATTTCTCCGTCGTGTTGTTCTACAATGCGTTGGCAAACGGAAAGTCCAATGCCTGAGCCAGGATAGACTGACTTATGGTGCAGTTTGGTGAAAATACCAAATACCTTTTCGTAATATTCCTCCTTTATACCGATTCCATTATCTGAGATGCTAAAAATCCATCGGTCTCTCTCTTCTCGTCCACTGACAATAATCACTGGATTTAGCTCTGGACTTTGAAATTTGATGGCGTTGGCAATTAAATTCTGAAATAACTGCTTTATTTTTGTGGGATTACCCAATATTTTTTCTGGGACTTCTTTAATTTCTATTGTAGCATTGGTCTCGATAATTCGCTGATTCAGACTATTGATAACGACCGTGATGGAGTCCTTGGGATCAAGACTTACTACCTCATGCGTTCCACTGTTAACCCTGGAATAAGTAAGTAAATCTTCGATCAGACTATTCATATTCTTCACCCCACTCGTGACAAACCCAAAAAATTCCTTGTCGGTATTATCTAGTTTGCCTTCCAGCCTTTTTCCTAGCAGTTGCGTGAAATTTCCAATAGACCGTAACGGTTCTTTTAAGTCATGCGAGGCTACGTACGCAAATGCTTCCAATTGCTGGTTAGAAGAAGACAATTTTGCCAGCTCTTTTTCCTTCCGCATCAATTCCAGCTCTTTCTCCCGGATATCTTCGTGGCTAAAGCTATCATTTGATGGATTGGAAATACAAATGTTAAAGAGGTGTACACCAACTACAATCATCCGATTCCACTGAAATGTTACAGTTTTTCTTTTGCGCGAATGGGTAAATATATTGACGGTTGATTCGTGATAAATATCATCATTTTCACAGTGATTGGTCAGTCGATCAAAATCGTCCAGAAAAGCCTTTCTTTCTGCGTCTGAGGTCAGCAAATCCAAGATGGAAGTACCGATGATATTTTTACGTTTATATCCAGTAAGACATTTAGAAGCGGGGTTCCAGCCAATGATTTGATGGAGATTGTTTACGACTATTAAACCTTCGACATATCTTGCCGGATTTCGCTTTAGGTTAGTATCACTTTCCTGGAAAGCGGTATTATTGGATATTTGATCTTGAAACTGACCAGCTAGATTTGATGTCATGTCATTAATTTGGTTTGTCTGTTAATAATTTATTCGTTACAATTATTATACCCAAGAACTGTGTTTTATACTACTTCCGGAGGTGGAATAGCGGTTTTAGGTGATTTTCTTAGGCCAGACACCTAAAATTTTCCTAAATTCGCCACAATATGCGACCGAGGAAGCTGTTTAAGAACCGGCTACTTATGGCTCGCAACTGGTTAATTATTTACCTCTTATTGATTGCTATGTTTATGAAAACACCTTGCTATTTGAGAAAATCGCTGCTATCAACCCTATTTTGCCTGTTATTTCTTGGAATGAATGCCCAAAACAGTGCTATTTATACAGAGAACAACCTGGCCTATAAAAAAGCCATGAATCTGTATGAAGAAGGAATTGTAGGTCTCGCCCAGACAGAATTTAAAAAAGTTTTTGAGGCACTTCGTCCCATCAACGAACCCGAATCGATTCTTTTGAGAACCAAAGCGGAGCTTTTTTACGCAAAATGTGCGGTTCGACTCAATCAACCTGATGGGGAACGGCTCATCATTGATTTTGCCCGGACTTACGATCCCGATCCACTCGCTAATCAGGCGATTCTCGAAATGGCCGATTTTTATTTTAATAGTAAAGACTACACCCGGGCAGCAGAACTTTTTGCCAGCATCGATGCCTTTGATCTGGGGCGTGACCAGCGTTCGGAGGTGAAATTCAAATTGGGCTATGCTTATTTTGTGAAAAAGAAATTTCGGGAAGCGCGCATCGCTTTTGGCGAAATCCGGGATATTCAAAACGAATATTACTATCCGTCTAACTATTACTACGGAATGACTTCTTTTTATGAAAATAAATATAACGAAGCTATTGCTAGTTTTGAAAAAGTGGAACGGTCTAAAAAATACCAGCCTTACACGCCATACTATATTACCCAAATTTATTTTGCACAGGGTAAATATGACGAGGTAATAAAATATGCCGTCAACAAAACCCAGGACGAAAAATTAAAAAACCTGCCAGAGATCAATCAACTCGTTGGCCAGGCTTATTTTGAAAAAGGAGACTTTCGAAAAGCCTTACCTTATCTGGAATATTACGCCGATAATGCCAAACAGCTAAGACCGGAAGATTTATACCAACTCGGTTATGTTCATTATCAGGATAAAAATTACCAGCAGGCGATCGTACGACTCGAAGAACTTGGAACGCTGGATAGCGAAATGGGGCAGAGTGCCATGTACGCATTGGCAGATGCTTACCTGAAAACGGATAATAAATCCAGTGCGCGTAATGCTTTTCGGGCCGCCGCTAAAATGGACTACGATGATGAGATACAGGAAGAATCAAACTTTAATTATGCGAAATTAAGTTACGAACTTAATTTTGATCGAGAAGCCATCGCAGCACTGGAAAATATAGATCCTTCTTCTAAATTTCATCCGGAAGCACAAACACTTTTATCGTCTATTTTTCTAAATACAAGAGATTATGATAATGCTTTGGCCACGATCGAAAAACTACCCAACCTTTCTCCTTCGATGAAAGAAACCTACCAAAAGGTAGCGTACTTTAAAGGAATACAACTGTACCGGGAAGGAGCCATGGAGGAAGCCAAAAAACGCTTCAATCAATCCCTCCAGAATCCGGTGGATAATCGCACTAAGGCTCTCGCTTATTACTGGTTGGGTGAAATTGCTCACCAAGAGCAGGATTTCCCAGAAAGTACGCGGCAGATTAATAAATTTTTGACCTTATCAAAAAATTTAAAAAACTTACCGGACGAATCATCTGTGCATACAGCTAATTATATTCAGGGATATAATTATCTGGAGCAGGAGGACTATAACGGAGCATTGGGTTATTTCGAAAAAGCAGCAACTGGTATTAAAAACAATGCGCTCTTTATTTCTAACCCTATTGTTGCCCAAAGAATTCAGGGAGATGCTATTCTCCGTTCCGGTGATGCTTATTTTAAAAGAAATCAGTATGGAAAGGCCCTCGAATATTACAACGCTGCTGTGGATGATAATCACAATGGGTTTGTTTATGCGCTTTATCAAAAGGCGATTATTGAAGGTCTAAATGGTAACCAAACTAATAAAATTATTGCGCTGGATGACCTGGTGGAAAATCATCCTAATTCTGAATACGCCGATAATGCCCTCCTGCAGTTGGGGATTACCTATCTGGAAATTGGTAAATTAGATAAAGCTTCGCAACCACTCAAAAGTCTTCTGGAAAGATATCCTAACTCCAGCTTGAGAAACCAAGCATTGCTAAAATTAGGACTGATCAGCTACAATCAGGGAAGTTTGGAAGAAGCGGCTAATTATTATAAGCAAGTATTTGGAAATAATCCAACCGAAAAAGAGGGCGAGGCAGCACTGACCGCACTGGAAGAAATTTATGTAGATGACCTGGCGCAACCGGACGTATACTTTGCTTTTCTGGAAACCATTCCTGGGTACAAGGTGGAGGCGGACGAAAAGGAAACGATCAATTTTAAAGCCGCTTCTTCTCAATACGAGAATGGTAATTACGGAAAGGCGATTATTAGTTTGAATAATTATATCCGTTTATATCCGAATGGAAAAAATATTATCAAGGCATATTTCTACCGAGCCGATGCGCATACCGCAGAAAAACAGTACTCGGAAGCGTTAAGAGATTTTGAAACTGTCATTGCAAAAGGAAATAGTCTTTATTATGTCAAGGCACTCGAAAAAGCGGCGATCATTGCGTATTATCACGCCGAGGATTACGAAAAATCTTTTGACTTATACAGCAAACTGGAAGCTGCTACCGACAAACTGGATACCCGTCTGGAAGCGCAGGAGGGCGCCTTGAGTAGTGCCTATCTGATCGGTAATGGAGAAGCAGTGCTCGGTTACGCAGATAAAGTACTCAAAAACCCAGACGTTACTACCGAGCAGCGGGCACTGGCTAATTTTTATCTTGGGAAAGTCGCTTTTGATCGCGAGGAATATCTGGACGCTTTACGGGCTTTTAATGAAGTAACCAAAACCAGCAACAACGAGGAGACCGCTGAAGCCCGTTATTTGATTGCTTATATTTATTATGTACAGCGCGATCTGGAGGTTGCTGAGCAAATCACACTAAACGCACAGGCAGAAAGTTCTGAATATCCTTATTGGGCAGGAAAAAGCATCATTCTATTGGCGGATATTCTAGCCGAAAAGGGAGACGTGCTAAACGCCCGGGCAGTACTCGAAGGCTGGATCGAAAGTTATACCGAAGACGAAGAATTATTAAACATTGCCAAAAAGAAACTGGAACAACTGAAAGCCAGAGAAGCGGCCTCTAACAGACTGATCACTACTCCCGTGAATACAGAAACGCTGGATTTGCAGGAGGAGCAATAAGTAAAAAGGGGAGATGATTTTTTGGTAAGAAAGTTTTTTAAGTACTTTTAATAAATAAAAACAAAATGAACTTATTTAGAATCAATATAATGTTTTTAGTGATAAATAAGGTAAGCAAATTCCTTCCTTTGGTAGTGTGTTTAATGATGGCTACCTTAATGGTTGCACAGCCTACCTTACCGGACGAAGAGATTGATGTTATCAAAGATTTTGAAGCATCGCTGGAAGAATCTAAAAAAATAAATGTTACTCCGAACCTACCCGAGTTGGATACCACTTCCCGGCAGTTGACGTACGCATTACCGTCGCGAACGATTCAGATGCAATATCTGCCACCCCGTATCCGCCCGTTGGCTATCAAACGGGATAAGGTGGATCCTTCTTATAATGGTTTTGTAAAATTGGGCTACGGAACACCAAATCGACCCTATGCGGAGCTGGCCTATAACAACACCAAGGATCCAAAATACGATATTGGAGGACATCTGAAATATCATACGGCCAATCGGAAAAGTTTGGAAAACCAGCGATTTCGAGAAATCAACGGCGACCTGAACGGAAGCTATTATTTTGATCAGGGATTTGCCGTGAGTGGTGGGCTGGGCTACGATTTTGACGAAGTACATTTTTATGGATACGATCACGATACGCGGAGTGAATTCAGAGAAGATGTGCAGCAACAATTTAAAACCTTTGCGGCCAACGCCAAGTTTTTTAACGGGGTAAAAACGCAGGGCGATATTGATTACCACGCACAGTTCGATTTGTATTCGATGACCGATAATTTTGCGTCCAAAGAATTTGGGTTTGATTTTGAAGTAGGCGCTACCAAATGGTTTAATGAATTACATCCGTTGACGGTCATCCTGGATGCTGATTTTACCGTTTTTAAAGATGGAGAAACCCAAACGCTGAACAACTTTGGTGTTCGTCCCAGCTATACTTTCCACGGAGACGTTTTTAAAGCCAAATTAGGGTTTAATCTGACCTCCCACGAAGACAACTTTAAGGTTTTTCCGGATATAGAAGTGAGCGCCAATATTGTCGGAAATCAACTAGCGGCCTACCTCGGCGCCGATGGTGGTTTGTATAAAAACAATTTTAAAAACCTAACCGATTATAATCCCTTTTTGGTTTCCAGAATCACCCCGGTCAACACCGATTATTATAAATTTTTTGCTGGGGTAAAAGGGAATCTGAGAGTGGTGGATTATCAAATTCAAGCCAGTTATAAAAGCGCTAATAATTTAGCCTTGTTTGTCAATAATCCACTAGATACGATTCGGTTTGATCTGCTCACCGATACCGTCAATATTTTCAATATCGAAGGAACGCTCGAAGCAAACCCTCGTAAAGATCTACGACTTTTATTGACCTTGTCGCAAAATTTCTTTGATACGCAAGACCAGGAAGCTGCCTGGCATCTTCCTAATTTGCAATTTAATGTGGGCGCATATTACACGATGCTGCGGGAAAAGCTGGTCGTCAGTGGAGAATTATTTATCGAAAATGGCGTCCCGTACCGGCAGATTGGTACCAACGTGGAGGACAGTCTCGGTAGTTTATTTGATGTAAATTTGGGTGCCAATTATAAAATGACTAACCGGATTGGATTGTTTTTAAACCTAAATAATGTGCTGAATAACAAGCGGGAAAGATGGAAAGGATATGAGACGTACGGGTTTAATGTGCTGGGTGGGGTGACGGCCAAGTTTTAGGGGGTGATGGGTTGTGTTTTTTATGATAAAAAAATTACTAACCATATTACAATGTAGGCTTCAATGAGTCTCTCAAGAAATGAAATAAAAGAAAGGCGAGGTGAAATAGGTTGTATAGTCGCAATTTTAATTCCATTGATTTTATTTGGTGGATATTATTTTTGGATAATTTCTTCTTTTAGACAATTAGGTAATTCAATAAAGAAAGTAGGAGCTAAATCAGCTGAAAGAAGAAAAGTTAAACAAATAGAAAATGAAAAAGCGTTAATTTACAGAGAGATTTTGGCCAAAGAAAAAATAGGAATTTTTACTGGCATTAAAGAAGTAGATGGAAAAGCTTTTACAAATGCTTTACTGATTGAAACGGTTGATAGTTTCTCAATTAAGTACAGAATTGAAAGTTTAGTGAATTGGAAATCTGAACCCAATATTGAAGGAATAGCAAGTTTAGATAATAAATCAATCGGGAACAAGAATTGGCAAATTAAAGATAGGGAAGGAAGCTCTAGATCGGCTTTTAGGTTTATAGATAACAAAGAAGGTTGTCAAATCGAAATCCTAATATCGAAAGAAGAATCATTTAAATCAGTTTCAATTGTTAAAGAAATTTGTAATGTAAAAACGAAAGAATTAACACCGATAATGAGGTTTAAATAAAATTATTTAAAGGCCCCACTTTCATATTTACCGAACCAATAATAATGAGACTCATACCACTTATTTTAATTATTCTGGTCATTAGCAGTATTCATTTGCAGGGACAAGACCCTTGTCGTTTTGAATCCGAGATTAACGCGTTTAACGAACTCCCTGTTGCTGAAGACGAGGAGGTGTTTATTTTTACGGGTAGTTCCAGTGTTCGTTTGTGGGAAGATCTGGCTACAGATTGTGACGAAGTACCAGTGATCAACACCGGGTTTGGCGGATCGCATATGTCCGATTTATTTTATTTTCTGGATCAGGCGGTTACGAGATTTCGTCCAGTCGTCGTTTATATCTACGAAGGAGATAATGATATTTCCGCTGAAAAAAATCCAAAAGATATTATCACCACCACAAAAGCAGTGGTAAGTAAATTACTTGCTTTAGATCCACAATTGTACATTCATTTTATCGCCGCCAAACCCAGTCCATCCCGTTGGAAATATAAAGCCCAATACGAAGCGTTCAATGGTTTACTGAAAGACTATTGTAATCAGCATCCGCAACTTTTTTATATAGATGTCTGGCATCCAATGCTGGATGCACAGGGGCGTCCAATGCCTGATATATTCATTTCGGATAGTTTGCACATGAATCGAAAAGGCTACTTGATCTGGAAGGATATAATTTGTGGAAACAAGAAAAATTGAAGCTCCCATTTCAAATTAACAGGAAAAAATCCTATTAAATTTCCGGAAATTCGTTACTCAACCTTTCATTCATCAATATAATTAATTGCTAAATTATCAAGGTGATGTCTGGTGTGAAAGATGGTGAAATAAATAAATTCTCTGATGGTCAATTTTCCCATGGCGGGGTGAGGCAGCACGTAAATACTCAAGTCTTTCTCTTTCCATTTAGCGATTTGATTTTTCATGAAGGATAGCTCCTCCGCAAATCGTTTGATTAATTCGGTTTTATTAAAAGTTCGTCCTGCTGCGGGAACAAAGTCGCTGGGAGGGACCACTGGTTTACCGGTGGTCTTGGCAATATTGGCTAACGTATCAAGGTATTTTTGATGCTGCTGAGCAAACGTTCTTTCTGCTCGATTGCATTTTCCAAAAGCCGTTCGCAAAGCCAGTCTAGGCATGGCCATTCCTTTCGAAATTCCCTTGGTCGTTTTTATCAGATGATAAAGATGACCCGCCATGGTCCATTTTCCGGCCACCATTTCTATATTAAAGTGATCATCGGGTTGCTGATTATACCAATTAATCATTTCCTCAAAAACATGATCAAGATCGAGCAATAATTTTTCTTTTGTTGGTGTTTCCATAATTAGTTACTTTTAGTTACTATTGTAATATTACTAATTAAAAATCGGTAAAACAACCGGTTCGGCAAACCTAACCAAGTAACATGGCAGTAACTAAAACTGATAATCAGGACCTTATCTTAAAAAATAAAATCGAAATTTTTTTTCAGCGTTCCATTGCTGATAAAAAGAATACAGGTGTTTGCGTAGTCAAAGACATTATGTCGGTCGTTACCGATAAGTGGAGTCTTTTTGTAATTTATAATTTGGGTTACTATCAAGTATTGCGCTTCAACGAACTCAAAAAAAATATCAGAGGAGTCTCTTCCCGGATGTTATCGGTTACCCTGAAAAAACTGGAAACGCATAAGGTGGTCGTTAGAAAAGTATTTGCGGAAGTTCCTCCCCGGGTAGAGTATACGTTGACGCCATTTGGAAAAGAATTAGCGGATAAGGCGGTAGACTTAAATACCTGGTTTTTAAATTTTGAGGGGTCTTAGTTGGAATTTTGCTATTTGCTTCTCTTTATGAGTGAATAAAAATTACAGAATTTACCATTGAGGCAATTCAACAACTGTAATGAAAACAACGATGTTTTTTTACGTTTTAGGAAGCCAATAGCGAAGTTTGTTAGTGAAACAAGCCAGATAAATCAGGTTGTTAAAATAAAGTCCGGTATCCCATCTTTTATTTTACTAAAAACACCCGGCAGTTATTTTAAGATCACTTTCGGATGCCATCTTCTTCAAGATAATGCTGCTTAACCAACTCGTCCATACTTGCCTCGCGAATGGCCAGTACAGCCCCCTTGAAGTGTAGATCTTTATCTACCATGATGTGGTTAAAATCCACTTCAATTTCCGTATCTCCGATCCCGATAATTTTTCCGTTATGCCGCAAACCCTCATCGTCCGTCAGGTTTACGCGGTTATCTATTTTTACATAATTATCAGGAACATCACTGGACCGGTTAAAATCTCCTTTTGGAATTTTCAGAACATTCAGCACATTCCACCTTCCGTAGGCCTGGTCAGCCGGTAAAGTAAATTCGAAAGCATCATCGCTGCTCAGTCCTCGCAGATTTTCCTCAAAACTCTTAAGCAGTTTTCCGGTACCAAACAAAAAGATAAAAGGGTACCGGGCGTCCATGCGCTCCATCAGTTCGCCGTCGGCACCACCGTCCCGGAGTTCGTAAGTAAGGGTAACCACCCGATTTTCTTCAATTATTAAGCTCATAATAATTAAACAGCGGAAGACAATTTTTGTTTGACGGGTTTACTGGAATGGTTTGGTAATTAAACTATCTTGGTGTCTAGTATTTTGACTGCTTACAGTCGGGATCAGTCCGCCCGTCCGCTTTAGTTCGCTGCGCTCATGGATCTCCTTTGTCGATCTCGCGGTGCCTTCCTTCAACGTACTGTCGTTTCCGCCCGTCCGCTTTCGCGGTTCCTTCATTAATGAACTGTCGTTCATTACCCTTTGGGTTCATTCCGTCATCCTCCTTACAGTCGGGATCAGTCAGTTATCCCATAGATAATCCTCTTTAAATCCATCAATTTCCCGGCGTTCTCTTTTGGTTGGACGACCCGCTCCTTTTTCGCGGCGTTCTGCCTGTGCTTTTCCGACGAACCAGTCTTTAAATTTATTCATCTCCTCGTCGGGCGTCAGATTTTTGTAACAGGGTTGCGCCAGGGTAGCGGAGACTCGTTTGTTGATCAGGTCAATCACCTCAAAGGTTAGGTTAAACCCTTCCTTTTTTACGTGGATAATTTCTTGGCGCGTCACGAGGTAAGACGGTTTGACATTTTTTTCTCCGATCTTTACCCGACTGGATTTACAGGCATCCGTGGCCTGTGACCGGGATTTAAAAATCCGAACACTCCAAAGCCATTTGTCAATTCTTACTTTATCCATGCTGGTTATCATTTTACTTTGTAAAGAATAAAAGTTTATTGCCACGAAGCCGCTAAGTCACGAAGTTTTTTTATTGCGCTTTTTTAGTTGCTTTGTGTTTTTGTGGTCTCTTTTATTGCCACGAAGACGCTAAGTCACGAAGTTTTTTATCGTGCTTTATCTTAGTGTCTTTGTACCTTTGTGGCCTCACCTTTATTGCCATAAAGACGGCAAGTTCTTTTTATGCATTTTTCTTTGTGTCTTTGTGTCTTTGTGTCTATAAATTCATTTTAATAAAAAAGCACGAAAAACGCTGTCCGCGTCCCTCGTGCCTTTTGTGTACGCTATAAAAACGAACTAACTTTCTAGCTAAAAAGTTCCGTACCTGCGAAGTGAAAATCACCTTCGATCTGTGCATTCTCGTCCGAATCAGAACCGTGAACGGCATTTTCTCCTACGTTTGCTGCGTATTTCGCACGGATGGTTCCTTTTTTAGCTTCCGTTGGATTGGTAGCTCCAATTAATTTACGGAAATCTTCTACCGCGTTGTCTTTTTCAAGAATAGCCGCTACGATAGGGCCCGAAGACATAAACTTAACGAGTTCTTTGTAGAAAGGTCGTTTTTTGTGTACTGCGTAAAACTGGCCCGCCTGCTCTTTAGTCAGCCGAGTGTATTTCATTGCTACAATTTTAAATCCTTTTTTGTTGATCATCGCTAGGATGTTGCCAATGTTACCCGCTGCTACTGCATCCGGTTTGATCATTGTGAAGGTTCTATTACCTGCCATTACTATAATTTGAGATGGAAAAGATGATTATTTAAAAAATGCTTTTCCGGTTAAAAATGTGGAAGTTATTAAACAACTTCTTTATTTAAATTTGAGTTTGCAAAAGTAAGGAAGCTATTCCTAACTTGCAAGGTGATTTTTTTATAAAATCCAATAACCAATGTGTTCGCATAACCATTCCATGTTAAATGCGTAAGAAATGAAAGGCAGAAGGACCGGATCGGTTAATTTACGCAGCTTGTGTTGAAAAAACAAGAGAGGCCTGCTGTATATTACCGTATTCTTGTTTGTTTTACTGCTTAAAAATTACCAACTTCGCACCTGAATAAAGACACATGGAAAATATTGCTGAATTAAAAACCTTTCTTTCAATTCCCAAGGATATTGTCATCTGTTCCCACCGTAATCCGGACGGCGATGCGATTGGTTCCTCTTTGGGATTATATCATTTTCTTAATAAAATGGGACATACCGTACGGGTGGTCTTTCCCTCGGAATATCCTGACTTTGTTGCGTGGTTGCCGGACGCAGAATCGGTGATTATTTATGATATTGAATCTGATCGGGCGGAAGAGGTGGTAGACCGGGCTGATTTGATTTTTTGTCTTGATTTTAATTCACTCAGCCGGATTGATCGTTTGGGGGAATACATTGGTGGTAAAGATACCCCGTTGGCCATGATCGACCATCATTTATATCCGGATTTGAACGCGCTGTACGAGATTTCTGATCCGTCTTCGAGTTCGACTTGTGAATTGGTCTATGACTTTATTCAAATGATGGATATGCAAAAAGAGCTGGACGTTCCAATTGGTGAATGCCTGTTTACGGGAATTTTGACCGATACGGGTTCTTTTAAATACGCTACCTCTCCCAAGCTTTTCAGAATTGTGGCCCACCTGATTGAAATTGGAGTGGACGATTATAAAATTCAGGATTTGATTTTTAATGCACAGTCCGAAAAGCGCCTGCGATTGCTGGGGCATTGTCTGGCCAATCGAATGGAAATTTTACCCGAGTTTCATACCGGAATTATTTATCTGACCCGTAATGATTATGATGTTTTTAATATTCAACGTGGTGATACCGAAGGAATCGTAAATATGATGTTGACCATGAAAAATGTAAAAGTAGCGGCTTTCATTATGGAACAACCGACGATTGTAAAACTTAGCCTGAGAAGTAAAGGTGATTTTTCCGTTCAGGAAATTTGTCAAAAGCACTTTAAAGGAGGAGGGCATAAAAATGCTTCCGGAGGCGCTTCTTATTTTTCTTTAAAAAAGACGATTCAAAAATTAAAAGATATTCTTCCCGAATATAAAACCGCATTAGATGATGCCAAACCTTATTAAGAATATTCTTATGAAACAGCCTATAGTTTTAATATTAATTGTTCTACTTTTTTTCGGTTGTCAGGAAAATTCCTCCGAAAAGAAAACCGTAGATAAACCGACGAATGAAACAGTAACGACCACGCCGCGAAAAGGTCAATTACCTGTAGCAACAAAAGGGGTAACCGCTTCTGGCTATCCATATGAACTGCATGTCCAAAATAAAGGGCTTCGTCCAATTATTGGTGACGAAGTAGTTTATCATGAATTATTGATGAAAAATGACAGTGTGGTACGATCCACTTAT
This sequence comes from uncultured Saprospiraceae bacterium, assembly GCA_938015415.1. GTDB lineage: Bacteria > Bacteroidota > Bacteroidia > Chitinophagales > Saprospiraceae > JALZUU01. The sequence continues at coordinate 658 of CALLPK010000122.1, read as the reverse complement.
TTAGGGTTTGAGCCGATAAAAGCCGTAATGCCAGCAAAAGGAGACGTAGCAGATCCGCCGCCACCTCCTTACGAAGGAATATTCTTGATGAGCATCAACGATAGTATTACACTTTTACAGCTCATGGATTCGGTCAAAAATTATCAGCGACCCCGTTGGTTAAAAAAATCGGATACGCTGAAGTATACCTTGAAATTACTGAACATTCGCCGGAAGGAACTGGTAGAGGCTGAAAGAGATTCGCTAAAAGGTCTGGAGTTAATTATGATTGGAGAAACGCAGCAATGGATCAAAAATTATCAGGCCGGAAAATTAGATAATCTTATGAAAACGGATTCTGGTCTTAGCTACGTTATTCACGAGGAAGGAACGGGGGAAGCCGCGGCGACCAAAAAATATATTCAGTTGCATTATGCTGGATTTAAAATGGATGGGACTATTTTAGACAATACTTACTCACGAAACCAACCATCACCTTACCGTGTTGGAAATAAAGGTATCATGGGATGGGATGAATTGCTACCGAAATTAAAAGAGGGTGGCAAGGCGACCGTTTTTATTCCTTCTGTCCTGGCTTACGGAGCCAAAGGACGGGAACCAAAGGTAGCGCCCAACGAAGATTTGGTATTTTATTTAGAAGTGGTAAAGGTAAATTAAT
>CALLPK010000121.1 GCA_938015415.1 uncultured Saprospiraceae bacterium | reverse complement strand
GGTTTAAGGTCGGTAGAGGATAAACCTCCCCGGACACCAAATTTTACTTGGGCCGAAGCAGCAGTGACAAATAGGATAGAAATGAGAATAATCAGTGAATTTTTCATGGTGTATTATTTTTGGTTGCTGGATAAACGCTTTGTATTTTGAAATGTTGGATAGAAAAGCAGATATTTGAGCGATTTAACTAAATATGTGAATGAGGCGTTAATTTTTTTTAGATTAGATTAGGTCGCCGGCTTCTGGTTAGGATATTCAATTTATGAAAAAAACTTCTGTACTTTTGTGATGTAATTTGTTCTAAGACTTTAGCTTTTTTTCTATTCTTTCTGTTCATTTTTTTTGGCAGAAAAAAAAACGAAACCTGCCGGCCGGCAGGCGGGCAAAAAAATCTGCCGCCTGTCGCATTTTTCGAATTCGGCACTTCTAATAAAATATCAAACCGAATAAACTCGCTTTGAAAGTCTGTTCATTATTTATAATTTGTTGTTTATCAATCGTCTATTATTTATTTAACAGTTGTTTAGCTCATACAGTATTCGGTTTAAGACATTTTATTAAGGCGCCGAATGGAAAAAAGCTCAAGGTCGGAGGACTTGTCAAAACAAGAAAATTCTGGTTCATTAATAAAAATTTATCAAGAATAAATTTTCATAAAATTGAGATTTAACTACCAAATTTCACAGAAGAAATTTTTCGTAATTACTGAATAAGTTGAACACCTTAACTTTTAGCTAGTTCCTTTAACACCTATCCTTTCTTTCTGGTCAGCGTGAGGTAGAATACTGGGATGATGGTAACAACTGCCGCAAACAGATAAGTTCTAAAAAAGTAATCATCGTTGTTATCATAAATCCAGGCGGAGATCAACGCGCCCATTCCGATTCCAATTTCGAGAGCGATATAAAGAGTGGCTGTTCCGCGGCCCCGACGTTCTTCGACACTTAAATCAATCACCCAGGCAAAGACAGCCGGAGAGACCACGCCCAACGAAAACCCGAGACATCCGGAGGCCGCAAACAAATCAAATGCAGAGTCGGCCATTCCCATATATAACAAAGACGCTGCTGACATGATCGACCCAACTTTGATGACGGGTACCCGTCCATAACGGTCTGCCGTTTTTCCGGCCACCAATCTCGATATCACCGAAAAGATCGTAAAACTGGTAAAGAGCATCCCTCGGTTTGCAATCCCCAAATAATCACTTTGATCGGGCGAAATGGTAATTAGTACACCAAAATTAAGATATACACAAACCGCAACAATTGCGGCGGGTATTACGCTTGGCTCAATAATTTCGTTGGCCTTTATTTTTAGAATAGAAACTTTAAAAGGTGCTTTATTAACCAGGGTTTCTTTTAAGCCAAATAACATTAAAATAGAAATCAACGCAATAAAAGAGGCAACGTAGAACATGTAGTCCGGCGAGTGATTGATTGATAACCAACTACCCAGCGGCGGAAACATGGAAGCGCCCAAATTCATACTAACGCCAATCATACCCATGGCCTCGGCTCGTCTCCCAACCGGCACAATATCCGCCACATAAGCCGTTGATGCGGTGGGTCGAAAACCGGTAGAAAATCCATGCATCAACCGCAACAACATAAAACCCGCTACACTGGTCAGCAGCGGATAAGCCAAACTACAGACCACACAAACCAGGGTACCGATCACCATCACCGGCAACCGTCCGATGGTATCCGTTAGTTTACCACTAAATGGACGGGAGAAAGCTGCGGACAGCGTAAATAAGGCGATGATGAATCCTTTGTAATCTTCTCCACCAAGGGATGTCAGATAGGCTGGTAACTCCGGAATAATCATGTTGAAACTGCCAGAAAACAGGAGCTGCGAAAAACAGAGCACAAAAAACTGAAAAGTGTAAAGGGGTTGATTTTCTGACATCCGCGAAAGTAGTCAAAGTTCGTATGATAATCAATCCTGGGACGGCTGGAAAAGTCAAAATATTTTCCCAAAAAATAATCATGTAAGATGGATCGTTAGTCGCTGGTAATATTCCCGTTTTTTTTAGGTTTAAAATTTGTACTTTAGTGATAAGAAAGAATTTATTCAAATTTTTATGCTGCTGCCAAATTACGAAAACTAGTGCCTTGGGTAATAAGTTAGTGAGTTTATGGAGGCAGTAATTTTACATCTGATCAAGGCAGAAAATCCGGAGTTATGCCGTAGCATAATGAGGAATTTTCTAACGCAGAGCAGATTTAAAATTACCAGTCCATATGCTCAATTAATTTATGCCCGAGGCACTAGGATAAATTTTTAGTTATAAATCCAAATAGAAAATCATGTCTGATAGTGAAAACCTACAAGTTTACGAAAATGTTGATGAATTATACATCAAGTATAAATGGCCCAGAATAGCAGGAATTGCTATTGGATTTTTTGCTGCTTTTTGGAATGGAATTCTACTGGTCTGGTACGGTGCTGCTTTTGCTGGCGGAGCCCCCTGGCTTTTCTTTCTTTTCCCAATTATCCATCTGGCCGTTGGGATTTTCATGGCTCATCAAGCGCTGTCCATGCTTTTTAATCACACGGAGATTACGGTAAGTCACGGGCAGTTGTCGATTGAGCATCGTCCTATTCCTGCTTTTAAAGGAAATAAGTATTATCCAACTGCCGAAATTGATCAATTTTATATTAAACAAAAAACAGGAAGTAAGGGAAAAAAATATTATGAATTTCGTTGTAAAATGATCGATGGTAAAGATATTAAGCTGATCAGTAATAACGGTATGAGCGTAGAAAAAATGAAAGAATTAGAAGATCAGCTGGAACGTTATATCGGTATTACAGATCATCCGGTAGAGGGAGAATATGGACGTACCACGCCAATTTTTACCAGTAAAAAAACACTACTGCCCCGCCGCCAACGAAAAGCAGATTTACCAGAAACGGCGCGTTTTGCTTATAGCTTGCGGCCGAATCAAAGAGCGATCCTGAATAACGAAGATCTGTACGTCCGACACCTTACTCAGTTTGACTGGAAAGATGGAAACACCGATAAATTAATTCAACTGACGGACGAACTGGAAAGGGAACGCTTAATTTATCTCAAACAAAACAGAGGCATTATCAGCGCAGCTACCGAGCGGGAAATGAACGTCATCGAAACGCAGAATATTGATTTTGACATTCAACAAATTCCTAATAAAATTACGATCAACGGAAAAATCTATGTCCTCCATCAATTGATGGAAGGTCAATCTTTTTTATCTAATATAGAGGGTCCTGCCCACGCCAAGGCATGGATTTATCAATCTCTGGACGAGCATTCTTATATTCGAATAACGGAAAGTGAACGCCTACTAAAATGGCACGAAGGAACACCTCTACCCTTGCGGGAAATTCTGCCAGCAGCATATCGGACCCTGGATCGGACAGACGGATACGATCAGGAAGATTTTGTGTAGGGGCGAATTGCAATTCGCCCCTACACAAACCCATTACCAACCCAAATGAAACAAAGCGTCACCCGCATTTACCACCGGAGCGTTGTTATGACCGACAATATACCCGTCGTGTTTGGCTAATACCCTGATTTCTTTCGTCCCATGCGGGCTATTAATGACTCCCAGAATTTCTCCTTTACTAACTTTTGCACCGGAGGACTGCATCCACATAAACATACCGGATTTTTCGGCTCGCATCCAGGTAAATTTAGAAAAATATTTAGGGGTATGATTCGTGGGTAAATCTGTCTTTAACATCTTTTGCTGAAATAATAATCGTTGTATTCCTTTGATACCATGATCGATCGAATAACCGTCAAAACGCAGGGACTCTCCTCCTTCGTACACCAAGATTGGGATATTCATTCCCGCTGCAGTATGTCGTAACGTCTTATCCAAATTTTTCTTTTCCATCAGGTAAGGTGCCGCAAATTGTTCGGCCAGTTTTTTAGCAGCCGCATCTTCCGTCGTGTAGCGAACCTGCGGATAATTGTAGCGACTACTCCCTCCAGTATGAAAGTCTACGCCAAAATCAACCAGCGGCAAAATAGATTGACTAAGCGTGTACGCTACCCGACTGGCCAGGGAACCCGTCGCGCTGCCGGGAAAGGAGCGATTCACATCTTTACCATCTACCGCATCACGTGAAAAATTGATGAATCCATAAACATTTAACAATGGAATGGCAATCACACTTCCACATTCAAGTTGCTCAAAAATATTTTCTCCGATTGCTCGCCGAACGATCTCTACTCCGTTGATCTCATCACCGTGCAGACCACCCATGAGTAAGGCCGTTGGTCCTGGATTTTTACTTCGAAAAACGTGGACTCGGATACTGATCACAGTACCCGACGGAAGTTTGGCGACATTGAGTTTGATTAGTTTTTTTTCGCCGGGAGCGATGGTGGTTTTGTTTATTTGAAAGGACATTTTTTGTTGAGTTGTTGAGTTGTTGAATCGTTGAGTTGTTGAATCGTTGAATCGTTGAATCGTTGAATAAATTATATTTTTTCTTTTGCTGCGACTTCTGTTTCGATAAATTCGATGATCTGATTGGCGATGTCTACTCCGGTGGTGGTTTCGATTCCTTCGAGTCCGGGAGAAGCGTTTACTTCCAGTACCAGCGGGCCTCGCTTGGATTGTAACATATCAACACCAGATACGTGTAATCCCATTACTGCGGTAGCTTTGAGGGCGGTGGCAATTTCTTCGCTATCTGGTTTGACAATAATGGAAGAACCACCCCGGTGGAGGTTGGAACGAAATTCACCAGGTTTGGCCCGACGTTTCATACAGGCGATAATCTTACCGTTAACGACAAAAGCCCGAAGGTCTTCTCCACCCGCTTCTTCAATAAATTCCTGCAGGATCACTCTATTCTTTGTTTTATAAAAAGATTCAATTACTGCCTCGGCCGTATTTTGATCTTTGGCCAAAATAACGCCCATTCCGTGGGTACCATTTAGCAATTTTACGACCAACGGAGGACCGCCAATCTGTTGAATAATATCGTTCGCATCGTAGGTTAGATTAGAAAAAACAGTTTTAGGAAAGTCAACTCCGGCCATGGCCATTAGTTGCAAGCTCTGCAATTTATCACGAGAACGGGTCAAAGCCACTGAAGGTGTCAACGAAAAAACGCCCATCTCTTCAAACTGACGGATGATCGTCGTTCCAAAAAAAGTAGCCGAAGAACCAATCCGCGGAATGATCGCATCGATATTCACCAGGGCCTGATCCCGAAACCAAACCATCGGTTGTCCTGCTTCAATGGTGATACTGCACTCGGTATAATCCAAGATCCGGACGTAGTGTCCTCTCTTTTGAGCCGCGAAAAACAAACTTCGGGTGGAATAGAGTTCTGGTCCACGGGAAAGAATTAGGATGTTCATTTTTATTGTTGAGTTGTTGAATCGTTGAATCGTTGAATCGTTGAATCGTTGAATCGTTGAATCGTTGAATCGTTGAATCGTTGAATCGTTGAATCGTTGAATCGTTGAATCGTTATTAATAAATTAGCAGCTTTATTTCTCTATTTGAATATTTTAAAAACATATCTAATTTACAATTTAACTACTTGGGCTCAAGATAAGTTTTTTTATTATCTTGTTGCAAATTTATTAATTCTTAATTCTGACGATAAATCAATTCTATGAGTCACACTTCTCCCGATCCGGTTGTTTTGAATGATCCCAAAGTTGTTAATGGCTGGGCGATGTTTGACTGGGCCAATTCGGCTTATGCACTGGTCATTACGACCGCTATTTTTCCTGGTTATTTTAACGCAGTATTGGATGATAATTTCTCTCTTTTCGGTATTGAAATGACCGATACCGCGCTATTTTCCTACTCTATTTCTTTTGCGTATTTGATCATTGCGGCGATGTTGCCACTACTTTCAGGAATTGCGGATTACGGTGGAAAGAAGCTCGCGTTTATGAAACGATTTACCTATCTAGGATCTATCTCCTGTATGTTGTTGTTTTTTTTTACGGGGATGGATAGTTTAGAGATTGGACTCGCGGGATTTATCTTAGCAGTGATTGGGTTTGCGGGTGGGCAAGTTTTTTATAATTCCTATTTACCAATTATTGCGTCGGAAGATCAACTGGATAAAGTAAGTGCCAAGGGATTTTCCTTTGGCTATATTGGTAGCGTAATTTTATTAATTGTAAATTTAATAATGATCAGCTTTCCGCAGTTTTTTGGGTTAGAATTTTTAGTCCAAAGTTTCCCACAGCTCTTTGGAGAAAGTGCGACGGCAATAGAGCTTCAGGAAAATGCGGCGGCATTAGCGGCTCGGATATCTTTTGTGATGGTGGGTGCCTGGTGGATGGGCTTTGCGCAAATTCCCTTTAATCGTTTACCGAAACAAGCGCAAGTCGGCAAGGTAGACAATCTACTTTCGAAAGGGTACGCAGAATTAAAGAAGGTTTTTCAAAAAGTAAAAAAAGAAAAATATACCAAACGATTTTTGATGGCCTTTTTCTGCTATAGTGCGGGGGTACAAACGGCTATCTTTCTGGCTTCTACTTTTGCGACCAAAGAACTGGGTTTTGAAACGAGTGAATTGATTATCGTGGTTTTAATTTTACAAATTGTAGCGATTGGTGGGGCTTATTTATTTGCGGCCCTTTCTGGTAAATTTGGGAATAAGCAAACCTTGATTTTAATTTTAATCATCTGGAGTCTGGTCTGTATGGCGGGCTATCTGGTGCAAGACAAGACCACTTTTTACGCAGTTGCGGGTGGCGTTGGTTTGGTGATGGGTGGCGTACAGTCTTTGTCGAGATCGACTTATGCGAAGTTTATTCCGGAGGGTTCAGATGATACGGCTTCTTACTTTAGTTTTTATGATGTGCTGGAGAAATCGGCGATCGTGATCGGTACCTTTGTTTTTGGTTTTATTGATCAGATATTAGGGGGTATGCGAAATAGTATGCTGGCGTTGGTGGTGTTTTTTGTGATTGGGATTATTATTTTGTCAACGGTGAAGATTGGGAGGAGGGCTTAGTAGATGTGCGGATTTTTTGATATGCGGATTTTCTTTTGACGTGTTTGGGTGCTCTTCAATTTTTGAGGGCTTTCGGTGGGCTTTCGGTGGGCTTTCAGTGGGCTGACAATTGGCTCTCTTCTGGTGTGGGCTCTTTAATTGGTGAGGGCTTTCGGTGGGCTTTCAGGGGCGGGACGATTGGCTTTTTTCTGATGCGGGCTCTTCAATTGGTGAGAGTGGACGATGGGGGCTCTTTTGGCGCGTTGGGATCTGGAGCTACGTTTTTGCATATTAAATGTTAGCATTAATTATAAAAAATGAAATATTACAGAAGGCAATGGAATGAGAAAAGAAGTGGTCAATATGATAGCTGGGGGACATCGACTTGGTATTTCGAAATTGATAACAACGGATATCCAAATAGACAAATTGAGAAATATGAAAACGGAAAGGTATTAAAATACGATTTGCAAAATCTGGATGACGAATTTGGTGGACTAGGAGACCAGTTAATTAATTTCCGAGAGTTTGCAGAATTTGAAATAACAAAAGAAGAATTTTTTAACGAATGGAAATCAAAGTAGTACAAAAGATAGATAAAGATTATTATGAAGAATTTTATCTTGAATGGCTTAAATTCAGAAGTGTATTTAAAAAATGGGAAGATAAAATTGGAATATCAAGTATTCTAATTGCAATTTTCATCTACGTTTATAGCAAGAATCTTTTATTCATCTCAATAGGATTTCTATTTTTTGGAATTTCAATGATTTACGAATTCTATTCCTCGAAAAAAAAGTGGATGAAAAGCAGACTGGAAAGTAAAGTAACTAATGAGAGCGTAACATTTATTTTTGAAGAAAATCAAATTCAATCAAACGGACCTTTTACCAAAATGATGGGAAAGTGGGATTTCTTTAGCCAAGCTATAGAAACTGAAAAAGGAATATTTCTGATTCCTGAAAATGGAATAAGTATTTATCTCCAAAAAAAGTCATTCGAGAACCAATTAGATTTAAAAAAAATAATTACTAAAATAGAGAAAAACAAAGACTAAAATAGACAAAACAAAAGACTTCCTAACATTGCGTCTTTAGTTTATCCATAACCATTCGCCCCCTACACCATCTCCTCTTTCTTCCCCATAAATTTCAACATCACCCAGCGCTTCAACCGGTATGCCAGCCAGTACATCACCGGAATGACGACCAGCGTCAGGAAGGTCGCAAAGACCAAACCGTAGATTACCGTCCAGGCCATCGTTCCCCAGAAGGCAGCGTTATCACCACCTAAAAAGTATTGCGGATCCAGTTCGGTAATCAGGGTCGAGAAATTAATATTCAAGCCTACGGCCAGCGGAATTAATCCCAGTACCGTCGTAATGGCTGTCAATAAAACCGGACGTAATCTTGTCGCTCCACCTTCGATCACGGCAGCTTTTACGGCTTCTGTATCCATGTCGTTCATGTGCGCTTGTCCGGCTTTTTCACGGACACGCTGCACGACTAAATTAGTGTAGTCAATCAATACAATGGCATTGTTTACGACAATTCCCGCCAGGGAAATAATCCCTACGCCCGTCATGATAATGACAATGTCCATTCCCGTAAAGACGTAGCCCAGAAATACCCCGATGGTACTAAAAATCACCGAAATAATAATGATGAACGGTGAAATAACGGAATTAAATTGTCCCACCAAAATGATAAAAATCAGAAACATCGCCATCATAAAGGCCGAAGATAAAAACGCTACTTCCTCCGCCTGTTGCTCTTGCCCTCCCGCAAAATTATAAGTGACGTCGTCTGACATTGGAAAATCTTCCAGGGCTTCCTTGATCTCTTCTACTACTTCATTAGCATTAAAAGAAGCGAGCACATTCGAGGTGACGCTGATCATCCGCTCCTGCTCTTTTCGATTGATCGAACTATACGTAGACGTAAAGCTAATCTCCGCTACCGTAGAAATCGGCACCTGGCTGATCCGCCCGTTGGCCGGATTCCGGAACGTAATTTTTTGGTTTAATAAATCGTCGATGCTGTACCGATATTTTTCATCCAATCGTAAGGTGATCGGATAATCATCTTCTCCGTCTTTAAATTTAGAAACCTCTTTACCAAAAACGGCTGTCCGAATCGCATCCGCAATCGCAAAGGTTGACACCCCGTAACGACGCGCCGCATCCCGGTTAATATTCATCGTCATTTCGGGTTTTCCAATATTGACGTCCGCTTTTAGTTCTTCGACGCCACCAATATTTTTACTGTTGATATAAGCAATCATGCGCTTGGATACGAGCGCCAGCGTATCGATATTTTCTCCTTGTATTTCTATAAAAATAGGTTTCTCCTGCGGTGGTCCCTGCTGATCTTTGTCGACAGTTATTTGCACACCGGGAATTCCTTGCACCGCTTCACGAATTTCTTTCATCGCCTTAGCGGTAGACAACTCACCCCGCTCCGTCGAAGAGACAAAAGAAACCGTCAACCGGGCTCGGTTGGGAGAGGCTCCGAAGTTCGGTCCAGCATTGGGATCAGAGGTGTTTTCTCCGATTTGTGCCAGTACGGCTTGTACGATTGCGCCGTAAGGTTCAACTACTTTGGTTACCTTGACTTCCAGTTCTTTCATCATTGCGTTGGTCGCTTCAATATCTGATCCTAACGGTAATTCCACAAAGGCATTGACAAAATTAGGATCGGGACTTGGAAAAAATTCCACCTTCGGCATATTGGCACCCAGCAAAATAAAAGTTCCGAAAAGTAACCCAATCGTTCCTAAAAATATAACAACGGGAACGATACCCCGCAGCGCAAAACGGATAAAATTATTGTAGCCTCTTTCGAGTAAGGGTAGAAAACTATTTTGAAAAGCAAAAGCTGCCGGACGTAATAAAAAGAAATTGAGCAGACTCACCAGGACCACAATTCCTAAAACGTTTCTTAACCACATTACGCCGGAAAAGTGTGCACCTACCGCCATAAGGGTCATCATCAACGCAAGAATTAATACGTTTCGCATTTTTCGGTTGCGCTCGAATTTTGAATCGGCTCGTTCATCAATTTTTATAAAAGTAGCCGTAATTACCGGATTGATCACCAGGGCCACAAACAGAGAAGAACTCAATACAATGATCAGCGTAATCGGCAGATACCGCATAAAACTTCCCATCAATCCGGGCCAGAAAATCATTGGAAAAAAGGCCGCCAGCGTTGTGGCCGTAGAAGCGATAATCGGCAACGCAACTTCTCCCGTTCCCCGCTTGGCTGCATCCACGTTGCTGTAGCCATTTTGTTTAAAACGATAAACATTTTCCACCACCACAATCGCGTTGTCTACCAGCATTCCGAGGGCAAGAATCAACGAGAAAAGCACAACGGTATTTAACGTGTATCCGACCAGATTGATAATTAAAATTCCCATTAACATCGACAGTGGAATAGCAATTCCCACAAACATCGCGTTCCGCAAACCAAGGAAAAACAGTAATACCAAAACCACCAAAATCACCCCGGAGATAATGCTATTTTCCAGATTAGAAACCATATCTCTGGTAGCGACGGATTGATCGTTAAAAATACTCACCCTGACGCCTTTTGGTAAATAGGTTTTCTTTGCGTGTCGAATAATTTCCTTAATCTTATCGGAAGCCGTCAGCAGGTTTTGTCCACTTTGCTTAATGACATCCAGAGAAATTACCGGTAATTCGTCGGCTCGCGCAATACTTGTTTTTTCTTTAAAGCCGAAACGTACATTTGCGATATCCCGTAAATAAATGGGATTTTGGTTTTCGGCTTTTACAATCAGATCTTCCAGATCCCGAACCGATTCAAATTCTCCGATTACCCGAATCGTTCTACGGAAATCATTACTGATCAATTCTCCTCCCGACATCGTAATATTTTCGGATCGAATCGCATTTTCAATATCATTAAAACTGACCTGCGTGGACTCCATGCTCGGCAGATCAATATCTATTTTTACTTCGCGCTCCTGCGCACCTTTCATATCAATTTTAGAAATCTCCGTCAGTTCTTCAATGTCGTCTTCTAATAATTCAGCGTACTCTTTTAACTCTTCGTTGGGATAATTTCCGGAAACGTTGACGGTCATAATGGGAATTTCAGACATATTGATATCCAGTACTTCCGGGTCTTGGGTCAGGTCATTCGGAAGCTCGGATTTGGCTTTGTCCACCGCATCTTTTACTTTTCGGATCGCCACATCCAGATCTACGTTGGCCTGAAATTCGGCAACGATCAGTGAGTAATCCTGGAGCGAAGAAGAGGTAACGTTTTTGATTTCCGAAACAGATTGTAATTCTTTTTCGATCGGACGAGTCACCAAGCTTTCCATGTCCGATGCGGAGTTACCAAAGTAAACCGTATTGACATAAATCTTAGGCCAGGGAATTTCCGGAAAGGCTTCCTTGGGCATCGTGTTGTAGGAATTGATTCCAAAAAACAGAATCATAAACGTCAGAATAAAAATACTCGTACTATTGTCAATCGCAAAAGACGACAACTTAAACTCACGAAATTTTTCTTTTAAAGATTCTATTGGATCGTTACTCATGATAAGTTGTTGAATCGTTGAATCGTTGAATCGTTGATTTGTTTAAAAATCGTGTAATCAACGATTCAACAGTTCAACGATTCAACGATTCAACAATATTTTACATTAATTCAATTAATTCATTTTCAGCCAGACCTCTTCCTCCTTCTACAATAATCTGATCTCCGACTTTTAATCCTTCGGTAATGATCACATTTCCTTCGGAACGTTCGCCCGTTTCTACGTATACTTTTTTCGCGAAGGCGCCATTCGGACCATCCGCTTTAACGTACACATAATCTTTGCCCGTCACTTCTTGCTGTACCAGTACCAGTGGAATCGCCACCGCATCTTTGGCTTCAAAATCTTTCAATTTCATAATTGCCATCAAGTTGGGTTTAAAAATTCCTTGCTTGTTCAATAGTTCTACCTCGGCCTCGAAAGTACGATTAGCCGGATTGATGGTACGACCGACGGAAGAAATTTTGAGGGTCCGATCTTCTTTGAGTGCAGGAAAGTGGAGGTCTACCATTTGTCCTCGCTTGACGACGGGTAGATAACGTTCCGGTACATCGGCAATCACTTTTACTTTGTAAGTGTTCATGATTTTTACGATGGGTTCACCCGGTCCGGCAACCTCTCCGGCCTCCTTCATCGTCATGTCCACTACTCCGGCGATGGGAGCGTAGACGTTGGCTTTGGTCATTTGAAAGCGAGCTGTTTCCATACTTTTTTCGATTCGCTCTTTGTTGTTTTTGGCCTGAAGATACTGAATTTCAGAACCGATATTTTGTTCCCATAATTTAGCTTGTCTTTGGTAGACATCTTCGGCCAGGGTGAGCGAAGTTTGTAATTCGCTGAGTTGCTTATTTACGGATTCCATATCCACCGTTGCGATTAATTGGCCTTTGCGAACGTTCTGTCCTTCGCTTACCGCCAGGCGCGTGATACGACCGCCCGTTTCGCTACTTGCCATCACGGCATCATCCGCTTCTACCACCGACTGAATTTCTACAAACCGACTCACCGTTTCTGAGGTGATGGTATCAATTTTTACTGCACGACGGGTCTCCTTCCGTTGGGTAGTGTCCAACTCCATAATTTCTTCCTTGAGCAAATTTATATCTGCTTGCAATTCCTTTAATGCGGTGCGTTTTTCTTTGACCAGTGCTTTTTTTCCGGCTAAGTCATCCGGCCATTTATCCGCATCACCTTGTTGGCAAGCAGCAGTTATTAAAAGTACCAACAACATAAATAAAGTATATCTCATTTTTTTTAATTTTTTTCTTGATAGCCAGTTGGCTGATTAGCTTTCTTCATTCGTGGATTTACGACATAAAGAGACTATTTTGACGACAGTATCACAGTATCTATTTTTCATTATTCTACTTGCTAGAATTTATTCATGAGTTTATTTATCACAAAAAAAACAATAAATTACATTTTTTACAAAAAATACACTTTCCTATATTGCGCAAAACAACTCAACGATTCAACAAGTTACTTACCCAATACCGTATCGAGTTTTTGTTTAGAAACCAATAATTCGTAGCGAGCCTGAATAAAATTTTGCTGTGTTTGATAAAGGGCCTGTTCTGCCTGTGTTACCTCAAGACTAGAACCTACGCCAGATCGATATTTAATCTGGGTAGTATCAAAAATTTTCTGAGCGAGGGCCAGGTTCTTTTTCTGGCTCTGCGTACGCTCCATGGCCGTCAGATATTCGGTCCGTGCGTTGGCGACCTCCAATTGAATAGATTGTTCTAATAATAAAATCCTCTTCCGATCGATCTCCATTCTAATTTCAGCCTGTTCGATTTTAGCCTTTTTGTTCCAACCGTCGAAAATGGGTACGTTAACGCGCAGACCGATGACCGAAGTGGGTACCCAAAATCCATCTTTACCAAAAAGAGAATTTCCCTGGTAACCATACTGATAATTCGCAAAACCAGTAACGGAAGGCAGATAGCCATCTTTGTTTACTTTAATATTAAATTCGTTAAGTTTCATACCCGTTTGAGCAACACGGTATTCCGGACGATTAAGATAATTGACGGGAGCGGTCAGATCTTCGTCCGTGGCAAACTGGAGCAAATTTTCTAAATTGTCAGAAATAAACAATTCTTCGTTGATGGGATAGCCCATCGTAAATTTCAAATAATTTAAAGCCAGGTCTTTTTGTCGAGTCAAGTTATCTACTTCCGTTCGAAGGTTAGCGAGTGAAAGTTCCAGGCGGTCTACATCCAACTGCTCCACAAATCCGGCCTCGTAAGTAGCCTTTGTTTCGTTGAGCATTCCCTCGAGGTTGATAATATTCTTTTGCAGGATTTTTAAATTTTCGTCGATAATCAGGGGCGGTAAATAAGCGGCTACTACCTGATCTCTAACGGATCGCTCCTGTGCCACCAACTCCTGGCCCACGTATTCTTTAAATGCTTTGGCGGCTTTTAGCGCGGTAAAATAACTACCGTCAAAAATCAGGGCATTCAAATCTAAACCAGCATTAAAACTATTTTGTAATACAAAAGTAGCTTGATTGGAATAATCAGGAGGAAGCATTCCGGTTACCGGATCAATCGCAAAAACCTCAAATTGCTCCGGTAAAACCGAAACGGGTACCTTTAGATAGTGTTGAAAATTAATGGTTCCATTTAGCGTAGGAATTCCAGCAGAACGCCGCTCTATAATTTGAGCCTCCGCGTCCGCAATATTCTCTTTCGCAATCTTTACATTAAAATTATTATTATACGCATAATTAATTGCTTCCAACAAGGTAAAAGTGTTTCCCGAAGATTGGGCGAAGGCCCCCTTACCCGAGCAAAAGACGAAAAGGAGGAAGATGAAGGATAATTTTCTCATTCGTTTTACTTAGTATATTTTTCAAATAGTTTTAGTCCCTTTGGCAAAGCAATTCCGTGAAGGTGATAGTACACGTATTCCAGATATAATTTTTCTTTATTATAATCTTTGAGTGGAAATACATCCTCATCGACAATCAACATCGTTTTACCAACGTATAGCTTAGCGATAATATCTGCATTCAGATTTTTCCGATACAATCCTTCAACAATTCCCCGGTCCAAATTCGTTTTAATCGTTTCATAAATATGCCCCTGATGTAAGGTCTCCATCATCCCCCAAATATCGCCGTAATATTTTTGCATATCATAAAGCGTGGTTGGAGAAATCTCACGTAGCAGTCCCGTCACATATCGCGCAATCCCAATAATCTCATCCACCGCATCTTTACTATTCGCTACAATTTCATTTATGGCTGATTCCTCCTCGTCGATGTGTTTTTGAAAAACTTCCTTAATTAAATCCCGCTTATTTTCCACAGCTTGGTATAAGGTCTTTTTAGAAATACCAAGGGCACGAG
This sequence comes from uncultured Saprospiraceae bacterium, assembly GCA_938015415.1. Classification (GTDB taxonomy): domain Bacteria; phylum Bacteroidota; class Bacteroidia; order Chitinophagales; family Saprospiraceae; genus JALZUU01. The sequence goes on along the minus strand of CALLPK010000121.1, from coordinate 3,456 downwards.
AAATATCGTCCATAGACACACTCTTAAGTCCATATTTCATGAACAACTCATGTACTTTTGCTAAGATAGTTGCTTTAGTCATTTTGCAATAAACGTTGGAAACTATTAAATAGTTTAAAGTTTTTTAGGTTTTTGTAAAAATAAACTATTTTATCAGAAACTCATCGGATCACCAAACACAAATTTATAATCCAGTGTCTTTTTTAGTAAATCGTTACTAATTATTTTAAACGGTCCGGCGCCACCATCCGATAAAAATTCAGGAATTTCAAAATTATATTTTTTTGCCTGGTGGGTATAAAAATCGCGACGGGTCGGTGATTGATTGGCTACGCAATGAAAGGTTTTACCAAAATTTTTCTGATCGATTATTTTCAAAATAATATTGATCAAGTCTGTGCGGTGAATCATATTAACGGGCGCGTTTCCGTTTGGAATGTCTTTTTTTCCCGCTAAAAAACGGCCCGCTAAACGGTCCCCTCCTACGAGTCCGCCCGGACGAATGATGGTAGTGGTCAGGTTGGGTAAGGATCGTAAATATTTTTCTGCGGTTAATAAGGCTTTACCGGAATTTGTGGTGGGGATGGGAATCGTATCTTCGGCTACCTTGCCCTGCGCGTCGCTGTACACACCGGTGGAACTGACAAAAATACATTGTTTAATGCCCGCTTTGAGGGCCAGAGCAATGAATAATTCTATTTTTTTGGGAAAATTAGTCTGGACTTCCGGATCACGACGACCCGGCGGAATATTGATCAATAATACATCTGCTTTCAGAAAAGAGTCGATGGCTTCACCTTCCGGGCCCGTCGGTAAAAGATGGATTAAAAACGGTTTAATTCCGTCGCCGGCTAGCAGCTCCATTTTTTTGGGCGAAGTGGTGGAAGCATTAACGATATATCTTTTCTCCACTAATATTTTTGCCAATGGCCAACCCAGCCAGCCCGCTCCCAGAATTGCAATTTTATTGGGAGTGTTTATCAAACTGTATCTTTTTCATTATGTTGTATTCTATCTTTTATTTCAATAAATGTTAATCAGTTAATTAGTTAATTAGTTTATTAGTCACTTAAGACTCAACGCAATCAAATTACTTTAAGCACCAAGGACTAAACAGCTTTATCTTATTCATACACATATTCGTAACAACCAATGTCCGGTCTTTCCACATCGCGCATAACACCATCTAAATCAAGCGGTAAAGTGGAAATAAAAAATCCGCGCTCCTCGGCGATAGACAAGGTATCCAGGTGGTAATCTTCTTCGTTGGCATCAAAAAACAGCGCGTCGCTCCGATCATACAAAATACAATTTTCACAATCCTCCAGAAAATTTGGATACTGATCGGCCATTAAGATATCTTCTACTTTAACAATACAATTCTTAAAATCATATTCAAAGTCTGTATCTTCAATTTCAATCAAACCAATCTCATCATTTCCGGAGCCTACCAAAATACAATTTTCCACGGTCGCGTTAATTGGATTTCTCAGAATATTAGAACACGTCGGAAAATCAGTACACAATAAATTACTCAAACTCAACGCCGAAGCCGCCTGATCGCCGTTACTAATTACCGTACAATTTTTAAAAGTATAATCCCCTCCGTAAGTCATCCGCATCGCCGTAGCCGCATTATTATACAGCAAACAATTGCTCGCATCGATGCTCGCATGAATACCAAACAAACCGTGCGAGGCGGTATTGAAAATCTTACTATTATTAATCGCCAACGTGCCCGCCGAATCCACGGCAATTCCAAGAGAACTATTTTTAATTGTTACGTGATTAAATTCGTTATTCTTACTTCCGGCTCCCAGAATGATACCGAACCATTGACCCGATATGTCCGCAAAACCTTCCTCCAGCCGATCGCCCTGAATGGTAACTGGTTCTTCCAGCGTTCCGTTGACTTGAATCCGGCCACTCCCCGTAGTAATAATTCGTCCATCGTTAAAAAACTGCAGCATGTCCTCCTCGTCCACAAAATCCTCTAATCCACCGTGCACGTAAATATCCGTACCAGGCGCAACGATCAAATTACAATTATCAATCACTAAAATTCCAAAAATGACATAAGGTTTCGGATCATCCCAAAGGACATCACCACCGTTGCAATTGAGTACGGCAACTCCTCCATTATTAAAACGATTGGGAATATAATTGGCATTTTGCCCCCAGGCTTCCAGGACGACGCGTTGCGCATTACCATTAATGGTAAAATTTAAATCCTCCTGAATGACGTAGGGACTGACGGATATATCCTGATCCGGATCTACGGTCACTTCCGCAAAAACATAGATACTATCGTTGGGTGGAATCTCGATGTTGGTGCCATCTCCCGGCAAACCGTCTACGTTGATCCGAAACTTGGACTGATCACCCCGGCCCAATTTAATCTCCGCAATCTCAATCGTCTGATCGCGATCGTTATAAACCTTAACCGAACGGGTCGCCGATCCCTGGGCGGTAAAAACGGTATCGAAGCGTAAGGTATCCACCGAAAAAGTCAGCATGGCATCTCCTCCTTCGTATATTTCAAAATCAGGAACACAACTGTGGAAAAGAAGGGTAAGGACAACGGCAGTAAAAAATATAGTTTTTTTCATGTTTGGAAAGATCTTTTTTCGGCTGGTTGGCTTTCATTGAACGTTTACTAAACCTATCCACATATTTTAGTGTAGGTTTAGTAAACGTGGTAAACTATTCTATTAACACAGAAAAGTGTCCAGAATTTTATGTCGGCCGACACAAGCCAACCGCTAATTAAACGTTCATAACGCTGCAACATTGCAAAAATAAGCTTTGTTGGTATATTTTACTCTAAAATAGGAAGGTAGTTGCGTTCTGGCGACGAATCGTACAGGAATTCTGTGAGAATAAAATCGCAATTAATGTACCCCTAAAGACAATAGGATCAGGGAATTAATCCTACCTTTGCCTCTTGGTTTCATACTACTGGATATTTCTCTCCTTTTTCTGCCTCCCAGCCTCCTACCACCGGTAGGCAAGCCTGAAGGAGTAGCTCCAAGCCCGCAAATGTCCAGTAGTATGCTCCTGTTTCAGACAATTGTACTAAAGAAAATGAGTTCAGCAATAATTGACGTAGTGATTCCTGCTTTTAACGAAGAAAACTCCATTAACCGGGTTTTACAGGATATTCCTGCCGATTTGGTCAGGGAAGTGGTGGTGTGTAATAATGCGAGTACCGACCAAACCGCTGAAGTTGCCAGAGCGAATGGTGCTACGCTGGTTCACCAGCCGATTCGTGGTTACGGAAATGCTTGTCTGAAAGGATTGGAGCATATCGCCAATAATCCTGTTCCCCCTGATATTGTCGTTTTTCTGGATGCGGATTATTCGGATTATCCCGAAGAAATGTACCAATTGGTGGCGCCCATTCTGACCGACGATATGGATCTGGTGATCGGCTCCCGGGCACTCGGAGAAATGGAA
>CALLPK010000120.1 GCA_938015415.1 uncultured Saprospiraceae bacterium | reverse complement strand
CCAATCGCCGCATCATACCACCGCGCGCCATAATCACTCCAATCCAGTCCAAAGTCTTCATTCAGCTCTTTGCCGTTATACGAATAATCATACTTTCTTCCGTCAATCGTCCCATTCCAGAACGCTCCATTCAATCCGCCAAACTGCATTCCGAAAGGATAATAATGGTTGATCACGATGATCTCTTCTTCGTCGAGGACGTATGGATTTTTAGTTCCTCCGTCGGGATTTGCCTTAGTGATATTGCCACTTTGATCTTTATCTTCAAAGACTACCCTAACATTCCCCAGATGATCCGTCAATTGAAATTGATAACGGAAAGGGTTGTTGCCATCTTCTTCATTCGGTATGATTCGTCCCGTACTATGATGGATGGCCGCTAATACGCCATTTTCGTATTCAATGTTTCCACAATAGTCTACCGTCGTAGTCTCGCCACTATCAGCTATACTTTTCTTTTGTAGTTTTTCTCCGGTAGCCAGATATTTTATCTCCAGGTCCCCTCCGGGGAGATTCATCGTCTTGGGTAAATTTAAGAAATTATTTTGATGAAAAAGCTCTTGGTTGCTCAGAGGCTTCTTTGTTAATTTCATATCTGGACGAGGATGTCCAAACTAGCAAGTTCTTGTTTGAGCGGGAGAAGCAGTAGGCGGTGACTTCTTTTTCTTTTTTTGCTTGATAGCTGTTTCTACACCTGAGGTGTAAACTAACTCTTTTATTTTTTATAATCTTTTATTTTGCGTTGTGGCTCGTGGTGTCACAACGGGGTAATTTTAGCAGTGTTTATCTCATCTATATTCTTTTTTGCGAAAGGAGACATTTTATCCATCATCTCACCAATTACAGTTGTCGCTAGTGCCTGCAGGCGATCGGCCATTATTTCATCAAATAACTCAACATCGACAAATAATTGCTTTAGTTCATCGTAAAATTTTCCTGCTATATAATTTTCTAATTCGACTTGGTTATCCCTGGCAATAATGACTTCAGGTAACTGGAAAGAAATATATACATCACTTTGATCCGCTACGGCATTAAGGGGATTGCCGGTTATGTAAGTTCCGGCGGGGTGCAATCCAGTACCTTCTCCGTCTTTTAAATAAAGAATAGCTGCCACATCCCAGTGAATGATCTGATTCTCGGAGGTCGCAAATAATTCAGGGTTTAACTTCAGACTTAGCTGTTTAGGTAAAACTCCATAACCACCGATATCACAGTTTTCGCAATCAAGTGAGTCCAACACCTGTTGGTCTATCACCGGACAATTATCGCAGGCAGTCAATAATTCCCAGGCTGGGCAAGTAGCACAATCGTAGCCAAATTGTTGACATAAGTTACAGTATTCATTTTCGGACTCAATAAATTCTTCTGCGTTTGGCAACGTAAATAAAATTTCAGATTTGTTACCAGCCGCATCTATAATATTTAAGCTATTCATCTCAAAAACTGACCCTTGCGTAGAGATTTGAAAAAGCCCATTTTCCCAGGAAACGTTAACTTCTCCAAAGTTGAATTCCATTTCATTTAACCAGGATTTCAAATCATTTTTAAATTTATTTAGTTGGTTAGAAGGATAAGGATATTCGAGTGGAATAAGTTTTCCTCCACCTCCATAGGCATCAATAATGGCAAAAGCGGTTGAACTACTTTGGCTTTTCGCAGCCGTGTAATCTTTAGGACAGTTAGTGCAGGGAGTTCCACCACCTTTACTACAAGCAACCAATGGGATTCCATTATCATCCACATCATTAATTTTCGTTAACCATCCTCTACTATTGTAATCGTAGTCTACGACTTGCAAGACATTAAAATTTTTACCAAACATAGAGGTAGTCACGAGTTGGTCTTTTTCGTTGTAAATATTATCTTTTAAGCGAATAAATGGTTCATTATTTACTTTAATATCTTCAGTTAGCATCCTGAAAGAAAGGTCATAATGATAAGTGGAATTGACGGCTAAATTTGTTGAGTGCCCTGTATGTACTTTGTTCGCGGTAAGAATATTGTCAAAATAATCATAAGTATAATTAGTGATATCATTACCGCCAATATGATTTTGAATGTCCTCCGTTTCTGTTCGACCGAATTCATCATAAGTGATTTCTGTAGTCAACAGAGGTCCAAATCCCGTAGGTTCAACCATCTTATTTCTGGTTTTCCAGACTTTCCCGCGATAAATCCCTGCACTATTCCCTTTATCGTAAAAATTTCTACTGATTAATGTACCGTCTACATAAGTTCTTATATTTCGATTATAAAAGTCATATTGATAGGATTGCAGAACCTGATTACCATCGGTCATGGTTTCTATTCTATAAAATGGATCATAGGTATAACTAATTGGGTTTTGTCCAGGCACCTGTTTGGTGATTAACCTACCTAGATCATCATAAGTATAGTTGTATTCTTTTCCCGTCGGAGTCGTCACTTTTTCCAGAGCTCCGAAGGGAAAATAATCATATGCGGTACGAACAGGTTGACTGTTTAGTAACCGATCATTATATTTGGGGCGGCCGAGTAAATCTGTGTAAGCAATTGATTCATTGCCATTCTCATCAATCACCTTTTTGGTGCTAAGAAGCATTTGATCCGAACCGTATTCGAAAGATTGAATAGAACCGTCTGAATTTGTTATGGTCTCCGTTCGATTGAGTGGGTCTGGATAATAGGTAAAATCCGTTTGTCCAGTTTGGTAATTAGTGGACGATTCTAATCGTTTAAATTCGTCGTATTGATAAGTATCTGTGACCACATCTTGCAGAGTGGGACTATAATTAAGTCGTGTAGTGTAATCAAGTAATCCAGAAGGTCGGTAGGAATTTTTGGTATCCAAGCTTCTTTCACCTGGATTACCCGGAGTCCCTGGATATACAACACTGTTCAAAATATAATTATCATTCCCCGTATTATCAATATTATAAGTATTGGTGGTAGTGCTTTTTAGTCCTCCGGAGGCACCATAAGCAAGAACGGTCTCCAAGCGATTAAATCCATCATAAAAATATTCAGTTTTTTGATTATCAATTTCGGTACGACTTCTTAGTTTCCGATCATTATCATAAGTAAAAGAAACGATATGATTTAAATATTTTTGTTTTTCAAGCAGTCCTCCGTTAGGTTCAGAAAAAGGAGTATGCCAGGTTAATAAAATGTTCTTCTCATTGGATTTTAATTTAAACTTATCCGGAAATGGATCATCATTACTATAGATTAGGCTACTTTGCACAACCCACTCCTCTTTTTCTTTTGCGTAAGTTTTGATTGGAAGCAGACGGTTCTGTCTGAGAGCTAATACATTTTTCATTCCTTTGGTTTCTAATCCTGATGATTCAGATTTCACCATAACATTAGTCATGTTACGTGCAAGCATATTGTTCATATTCCCAGGTGCTAAATGAGGGTCAGGATTTTCTAAGATATCCTGAGGATAATAATTATGGGTTGTCTGTAAAAGACCTCCATTTCGATATACTCTGATTTCAGTTGGATTGATGTGTTCTTTATCTTCTCGGTAGTCGTATTGCGTGGTGGTCGTTAGGCCATCGAGGGTTTCTATTTTTTCGGTAAGCTGGACGTAGGAGCTGGGGAGGGTTTCTTTGAAATAATATAAACCTACCTCTTCACTGCAAGCTCCAATTATAACACCATCTGGAGCAAACCTGGGACGATGACTATAAAAACCATCGCCATTCGCAAAGTCTTTTTCTTTATATTCAAAATTGGTTTCCATTATTACGCCAGAATTACCAGAGTATTGTTTTTCATTAACCATTTTTCCGATTAATTTCGAAACCTTTGGGAAAACTTTCTTTTTAGGAGTAAAGCTATACCAACTTGCTGGATAGTGATTTTCTTCATTTCCTACGCAATCTGTAACAAAGGTAGACACTGTTTTTCCAATATTTACTCCCCCTGTTTTAGATTTTGATACAACCCGATACCCAATACTGGACCCAATAGTTGAAGTCAAAGGCAAAACAGGAGTGGATCTAAAAATAAAATCTGAAGACACACAATTACCTTTATTGTAAAGGTAGGAGAATTCGTAAGGAGGGTCAATATTACATTGGATAGGTACTCTAACACGATCAAAGAAAACATATTTTGGGAAATCCAAAATGACTCCACTACTATTATTACCACTTTCGTCAGAATAACTATAGGAAGTAGTATAAGAGGTATTGAGATCTTCCACTTCTGAAATACTGGCAATCCTTCTTCCTCCTACCGGGTAATCGATTGTGTTCAAAATACCCGTTGAAATAGTTTTAATTTCCAAAGTAAGTATAATAGGATCTTGCTGTCTATTAATATCTGATTCATTGGCCCCCTTATAAAAGTAAATATTATATTCCTCATTAGGATTCCACCAACATGCTGGACTTTCTACGATCCTAACCTTCTCTGTTAACCCCAATCCGAATGCCCGAGTAGTCTCCTCACCAATTGAAGTTGACAAATTTATATGCTCTGAAAAAACAGTTTTCGTTCCACCTGGATCAATTCTTTCAACAACTAAAAATCCTTGATACTCATCGACTTGCCTTGCTGGACAGAAATCCCCTACATAAATTTTAGCTATCAGGGCAGAATAAGTTATTGAATTATTATCAACGACTGGTCCTGGCAAGGATAAATTGGTAAATTCTGCTCTTTCAGCTTGGCACAAGGAGGAACACTCCTCGAAACAACTTGAAGATGAGCTGGTAAGACTTTCTTGAAAATTAAAGGCAAATTGATTACGACTAATCGCATTCCCTTCTGTTACTAATATTTGTTGAGCACCAGTCGGATAGGTAATACCTTTAAGAGAAAGTGCGCCGCTGAATTGTTCGTTGGCAGACCTATCTGAGGCATAATCGTTTTGGCTACTGCTTACATTAAATGAGAGAGGAACAGGATAATTTCCATTAGCTTGAATAACCGCTTCTGGAATCATGTTAAGTTTAGGAAAAATCCCGAAAGGATCGGAGTTAGTATAATATCCCCAATGATCTTGTTGAAATGATAGCCGCGAAGGTAGTAGGTTATAAGGGTCATCACCGTCAGAACCAAATGCGCTTTTATAAGAAAAAACATGTGTAAATGTTTCATCACTATCACTTCCGCAAGAAGTTTGTACTAGTGATGCTAGCTTAGGTCGCCTTTGAGCAAAATCTCTTTTTTGAGCATTATTAACAGTATAATTTATAATATTTTGAAAATGGGGCAAATGATTATTCCCATTGGTAAAATATTCGTGATTCATTTTGAATTTTGCAATGCAATCTCCGTTAGTATTCACCTCTATCTTATCTAACAACCTGGGAATGTCACTATCCTCAAAATCCACTAAAACTTGTAAATAACCTTGTAAATCACTTTTACTCAAAATGTCTTTTCGCACTTCATTCTTAGGAGTAAACAAGACTTCTGAATGTGTACTACTAATTCTACTTAGTCGTGCTTCTTCCGTAGCGGTGACAGTTAGTCTATTCTCGTAATCATCCGAATTAAAAACCTCAGTATTAGTTACACTTGTTCCACTAAATGAATAATTATAAAAAAATTGTTTTTCATACTCAAAGTTTATTTGATAATCATCATTTAAGGATTTGATACTTGTCAAGTGCCAGGTATTGACAATTTGGTCGCTCATTAAAACATCGCCACTATGTGGAAAAGAAAAACTTCGATCTAACGCATCCGTATCATTACCAAAAGAGTATTTAGTACCATCAGGAGTAGTAACGACAAAACCGGTAAACCAGGAATAATCGACATTATCATTTGAGCCAGGAGTATGAAACACTTCCACTTCAATATTTTGAAAGGGATCGAATATGATTTCCTGCTGCTCGTTAAAGAAAAATTTCCCATTATATCCGGGAATATTCAAATAAAAAACATCGGGTTCCGTATCCTTTATTCCTCTTGAGATATCTTCACTTAATTCCCTTTTAAGTTGAATATCACTTTGTGGTATATCTTCACTATTACAATTATTATTAATTAAGGTATTATTAGTCCTATTGTCTACCTCAATAAAATCGTCAGAAAAATTATTTCCATTAAGATACCATCCCTCGGTTATATCGCCTCCAGCCGCATCATAGCCACCTTCATCGATGGATCCATTAACTTGTCTGGTTATACTTCCCCCAGCAGAAAGGGCCCAACCTAAACCCGCCCAACTAGCCACTTCAGTCACTTTCAATCCACCAGTGTGATAATTTAATGAAATAGGGACTGATAGATCTCCTTCGGTCAGAGTATAAATTGGAATAGAAATATTTGAGGTTCCACTAAATTTATCTACGGGAATTTCACTATACTTCGCCAAAGAGGCTGCATTTGGAGGAGACGGAAAATATTGGTCAACCGTTGGTATTTGCTGTGCCTGTAAAGTTAAAACTGGGAAAAGCAGGATTATTAGTAATATACGTAACATAAGAGAGGCATTTAATTTAATAGCGTGGAATTATTTTGTGATTTTAGCGATCTTCTGAGAGGCGAAAATTTTATCGTCCTTTAAAACAACAAGCGTATATTGTCCAGCGGGATAGCCCGATATATCTATTTCGGCAGACTCAAATATTCTTTCAGTAACCACTTCTTCTTTGACTAGTTGACCTGCTCCGTTAACAACTTGAATGATGTAATTCCTTTGTTCATCATAGGCATCTGATTCGATACTTACCCATATTTTTTCGGCAGATGGATTTGGAAAAACAGATATTAATTGTTCTGAGGTTTGAATAGGTGAGGGCGTTTCTATGTCTGCTATTTCATTTAGAATATTAGATTCATAAATTTTAGCAATCTTGTACTTACTATACTTCTTGGATTTAGAACAGTGTAGAGGCATTTTAACTACAACTTTATAAATTCCTAATGGCTGATTATCAAAAACATAGCGTTCTGCCTTTTGATTTTCTAAAGTTGCTACTAACTTCCATGCGTTTTGATCAGAACATGTTAACGCATTCTCGTCTCTGGTTTTTTCTAAAAGCTTGACACCTATATTTTTAGCATCTTTGCAGCTCGTCAATTTTTCAGCAGACTCTGAGAGTATTACCGTAAGATCATTTGACGATCGCTTTAAAATTTGGCTATGCAGAGAAAGTGATAAAAAAAGAAAAAGAAGAGAAAATATATAATTCATAATAGAGAAATTAGGTTAATTACTATTTGAAAAAAATCAGGATCAAGCACTATAAATTCTTCCACTTAAAAATTAACATTGAAGCTGTTTAAAAATGATTTGTTTAAATTCTAATCAGGATCAGAGCAAAAGCTAAATAGTGCAAGCTCAACCAAGTTTCGGATTTAGTTTCAAATCTTACTAGAAGAGCTTTAAAGGCATCAATCCAAGCGT
>CALLPK010000119.1 GCA_938015415.1 uncultured Saprospiraceae bacterium | reverse complement strand
CCAGAAACCGAACCACTAGTTTAGTTGAAATTTGTTAACTTGTAAAAAACAATTTCACATGAAAAAGAAAAGACGTGTGTTCACAAATGAGTTTAAACTAAAGGTTATTTTGGAGACGCTCAAGGAGCGGAGTACGGCTAAAGAGCTGTGTCAAAAGTACGATTTACATCCTAATCAAATTTCAAAATGGAAAGAGGAATTTTTAGAGAAAGCGGTCCAGATTATGAATTCAAAGTCGGAGAAAGCGAAGCATGAAAATTATGAAGCGGAGCAAAATCGACTATATGCGAAGATAGGCCAGTTGCAAATGGAAATTGATTTTCTTAAAAAAAAGCTGTTTTGATTGATCGTCAGGAGCGGGTAAAGATGATTGATAAAGGTCACAAATTGAGTCAGCGAAAACAGGCAGAATTACTAAGTGTAGGCAGGACTAGTTTGTACTACAAGCCGCGAATGGAGACGATGCTGAACCAACGATTAATGAATATAATTGATCGACAGTATACGGCCACACCGTTTTATGGCGTACCTAGAATGACGGACTTTATCAATAGTCATTATCATGATTTACATGTAAATAAGAAGCGTGTCAGAAGGCTCTATAAGTTGTTGGATATCAGGGCATTGGGGCCTAATCCATATACGAGTAAATCTGATCCGGCGGCTTATAAATATCCATATTTGCTGCGAGGATTATCAATCGAAAAAGCGAACCAGGTTTGGGTAGCAGATATTACTTACATCGCTATGAAGCGCGGATTTATGTATCTATTTGCAATCATGGATCTGTTTAGCCGGTACATAATTAACTGGGATGTTTCCAGTTCAATGACGGCCAAGTGGTGTACTAATATTTTAAAAGAAGCTTTATTGTTACAACCTCATCCTCAGATTTTTAATACGGATCAGGGAAGCCAATTTACGTCGGATGAATTTACAGGAACGTTAATAGATGAAGAGATAAAAATAAGTATGGATGGTAAGGGACGGGCGATCGACAATATTTTTATTGAACGATTTTGGCGATCTATAAAGCAAGAATACGTCTACCTTAATCCACCCAATGGAGGCTACGAACTGTACAACGGAATAGAAGAATACATGAGATTTTATAACTACGAACGAGGTCATCAATCATTAGAGCGAACACCTCCTGCCGAACTGCATTACGGAAAAAAGATTAAATTTAAATCAACTAAATATTTGACTTCGGTGGTTTAAGGTTGGGGGTAAGTATAATTTTTTTTTAGATTCAAGCCCAAAAAAATGGCTTAATGAAAATATAAATCTTTCCTGAAATGACAGAACAAAAAAAACAGAAAAATATCGTCTGGATCATCCTCGGAATACTATTCCTAATAAGAATAGCCATGACGATCAGCAGAAATAGCTAAGCATACAATTAACACAACGCCTTGAAACAATAAAATAGCGAATAATGTATAAAACACTATATCTCCTTATTTTTAGCCTTTTGGCCCAAGTAAGTATTGCCCAAGATCTAACGATACTCAAAGAACATTTTAGTCAACTATCCCAAGAAAAATCTTCCAGGATCAGTAAAGAAGACTTAAATAAGTATTATCAAGAATCAGATGCGATCGTCTTTTTAAAGTCGTATTTAACACCCAACAATGAAAAAGTAAAAAAAGAAGCGATCCGTCTGACGACTCGAATTGGGGCCAATAACGTATATCCTTTTACGCGACAAATTTCCGGGGAGCGTAGGTACGAAGCATAACACCTATCATTTAGTATCTTTCTATTTTTAATAAAAAAGGGGACCTGCGCACTGCGGTAGAAGAGCTTTTTGACGAAAGTCAGTATATAACTGTTAGCTAGTTGATCTTTTATCAGTTGGCTTCTTTATTATATCATAATTAGTAAAAAGGCTCGTCTTAAGTTTACCAAACTTTAGGAAAGATACCTTTTATTCCAAGGCTGGTAGTCTGAAGTTTAGTAAACTGGGGCAGTCCAAAAGTTTAAGCGAGCAAAATCTTCACTACTAAATCATCCCGCCACGGTGATCCCGGCAGCATGTTCGTGCACTCGAGATCATTGGTAATTATTCCAAATAAGACGGGGGTTTTATAGAGCCTTTCCGGGTACGGCGTGTAGCCATCCGTCAGCACGACCACGACGTCCGGGACGGGCTTTAGTTCCAGCGCCGCCTCAATTCCACGGACCATATTCGTTCCGCCGCCGCCGGGCATGGAGGTGATCTGGCGGAGGTCCGTACTGCGGGTCAGTACCACGGGCGGATAAGCTTTGGCATCGCACGGAATAATCGTAACTGGCGTGTTAAACACTTCCAGAATCCCGCAAACTTCGGAGAGGATACGGGTGAGTTGAACGTCGTCAATGGAGCCGGAGGTGTCGACCACGCAGGCAATCTGCCCCGTCAAATTTCCGGAAAGTGCGGGAGGAATCAACGGTTGATAAACGGCTTGTCGCCGGCTGGGCCGCGCAAAGCTATAATCGATTCTGGCACCTACGCTGTGGTTGATCGCGCGGCTGACGCGATGCCGCAGTACCTTTTTCCAGTCCACGACCGGACGTAATTTATTACCGACCCAACGCTCCCAGCCGGCGGGCAACAGTCCCGCTTTTTGCGCTTCGCTCATTTCTTTGGCGACGGCGATTCGGATTTGTTCCGTTTCGATATCATCTAGTTCTTGTGGTTCGTTTCCCTCCGTTTCCAGTTCCCAGGGACGCGGAGCGTTGTGTACCCCACTCCCTTCGTCGAGCAACTCGTGGTAAGGGGCGTTTGAATTAGAATTGGAATTAGAGTTAGAATTAGAATTAGAATTGGAATTAGAATTAGAATTGGAATCCTTATCATTCTCCGTCTCTTTTTCCGGACCGGCCCCTTTCTGTTCTGAATCATCGGGCTGCGTATCTCCGTCGTCGTCACCAGGACCTCCACCTTGCGATTCGGATGCTTGTTCTTCCGGATTTTCGTTTCCGTCTTCCGTTTTATTTTCGGGTGCATTAGCGTTGGGCCCCTCTTTTTCAGATGAATTGCCGTCCGAATTTGGTTCCTCTCCCTTCTCGTCCGGCTTTTGCTCGTTGTCGGTATCAGGTTGATCCTCTTCATTTTCGCCATCTTGTTCTTTGTCGGAATTTTGTGGCGCCTCTGAATTTTCCTCGGCCTTACCCGCTTCTTCTTTTCTTTTTTCTTTTTCTTGCTGTTCTTCCGCCAGGATTTTATCCATCGCTTTGGCCAGGCCTTTTTGAATTTCTTGTTCGCTTTTTTCGGTCAATTTTTTATAATAGGTCTCCGCCAATTCCCCCGGATTCATTTTAAAAGTAATGGGGTAAATCCCCGGATATAAAACGGGTGCTTCGAGTCCTTCCCAGTGGCTGTCATTGATTTCCATATCGGCGGCGATGTTCCAGATATTTGGGTCGACGGCTCCTTCTGCCGCGCGCTGTGCGTGTTCCCGCAGGATATGAGAGATCTCGTGAATCCACAAAAAACCGATCTGCTGTAAGGCCTCCATTTGGGTCGTAGTCTCGATGATCTTCTGCATCTTGACCGGATTGAAATAGATATTGAGATGACTGTCAATGGCGGCAACGGGTACCTTTTCGGTGACTTGGATTTTGGTGGCAAACAAGGCGGGGGCAAACCAGGGGAGTTGCTCGGCGGCGTAGGCGCGGGCGAAACGGATTTGGGATTCTATTTGTGGAGCGTGAGTGATGAGTTTTGAGTTTTGTTTTGTGTTTTTGTGTCTTTGTGTCTTTGTGTTTTTGTGTTTTTGTGTTTTTGTGTTTTTTACCTAAAGTTATTTTTGGGGCCCTGAAAAGTGTTTTTGTCGCGCAGAGGCGCAGAGACACTTTATCGTATAGAGCAGAAAGAAGGCATTATTCATTACCGTATTATTCATTATTCATTAAAATATTATTCATTAAAAATAACCTACTTCTCAAACACCTCAATATACTGCGAAAATACCTCATCCGAAAATAGTTTTTGAATATGTTCGATCATTTTTTCGCTATCTTCCGGGCTTTTGTCTCCGGCGGCCTCTACGGCGTATTCCAGTAATTTTTCCCGGATTACTTTTCGTAAAGACACGTAGATTAAATCTCTTCTTCCGAGTTCGAAAACACTTTCCGTTAATTGGAAAAACAGGTGCGTAGCGGGTAGGAAGCTCTTTTTTCCGGTGCGGCTCATCAGTTCTGCTCCCAGGGTGGAAAAGAAAATATAGAGTTCACTATCGTTGAGCGCATTCAGTTTTACTTTCGTTTTTCCGTCGAGTACTTCTTCCGCATCCGGCAATTTTAAATCCTTTAAAAAACTTAAAAACGGCAACGCGGCGCCTTCGCCGATACAACCCTTTACCAGACTAATACACGCTTTGGAAGCAGCCTGTTTTTTCGTCGGCGCCTGTTTTAATAAATCACAACTGGTCAATAAACTTGCCACAAAATCCCAGGTACGCGGACTGGCGAAACCGTAGATATCATCCTCCGGGCTGGTTGACAAAAGATTGGGCGTCCGTTTCAGGAAGGCCCCGACTTTCACCTTCCAGGTCGGTAGTAATTTTGCGTGTTCCACCGGATCAATTTTGGGTAGCGTGGCTTTTTCCCAGCCATTCTGTAACGCTTCCAGATATACTTTCGCAGGCATGTCCCAATTGAGGTGAACAAAACGGTTGCGCAGCGGTGGAGACAATTCCCAGCCTCCGGTAATCATATCCGGTGGATTGGCGGCGGCCACAATTCGTACTCCGTTGGGTAACGGATGAAAACCTACCCTTCGTTCCAATACTACCCGCAGCAAGGCAGCCTGGACAGAAGGCGGCGCGGTCGTCAGCTCATCCAAAAAAAGTAAACCGTGTCCTTCTTCCGAGAACTGATTGACCCACTCCGGAACGGCGTACCGTACTTGCCCTTCGTGGTGAATCGGTAAGCCCGAAAAATCGGTTGGATCGTGAATCGAAGCAATCAGGGTCAGCACGGGAAAATTGTCGGCGTGTAATCCTTCGAGAAAACTGGATTTACCGATCCCTGGTTTTCCCCATAATAAAACGGGAATCCCGGTATGGCCTTTGGGCGTGGGAGTTTGCATGGCAATGAGCAGGGCTTCGGCTCCGGTTGGAAAATTCATGTATGCTTTTTTTTTCAAAAATACGAAATGTGGGAGAGTTTGGAGGAAATGATTTTAGGAACATTTGGATCTGGTAAGTATTATGACAAAGAGTGAAACATTTTTTAAAATAATTTGTATTTTATTTTTTACTTTAAAAACAATTTATTATCTTGCGATTAGGTTGTCTTGACTAGTACAGTAGGCAAGGCAGGCGTAGGACTTTTTTATTTATTCAGGTTATAAGCCTGGGATTATTTTTAGTGAATCCATTTGTCCGATCGGCAGGTTCACAACGCGCGTATTTTTTTTTGTTTTTTACATAACTGAAGTGGGAGTTGTTCTACGCCCGCCTGCCGGCCGCTACCGTTCACACACATCTTTTATTAGGTTGAGTCAATATCCCACGCCCATGCTATACTATTAAATTTATCCAAACCTATCTTAAATGTTTTACTTCCTGGGAGTCTCGAACTGGTATAACCTTTCCACCCACCTAGTCTAGCTATTATCCACGCGGCCCTAGCTAAACTTTTTTGGGGATGAGGATTTTTCTGTTTTTCTGTTTTTCCTTCTAATTTTGGAAGTACTCGCTCTAGATATTCTTCCTCTTTAGAGCTAAATACTACACTTGCAGGTGTATCCGTTTGACCATCCCTAGCTTGTTTTAACTGCATTATTTTTATTGCACTCTCCATA
>CALLPK010000118.1 GCA_938015415.1 uncultured Saprospiraceae bacterium | reverse complement strand
TACTTTTGGTACAACCTGTCCAACCGGGGTTCCAATCCTGATACAGACCAGTGGGCCCGCCAATGGAAGTACCCAACCGCTGGGAACCTATCCCATTGCTTACGAAGCTACGGACGATTGTGGAAATATAGAAACCTGTTCCTTTACGATTACCCTCAGCAGTGATCCAGCTTCCCTGTCGTTAAGTTGTCCCGCTAATCAAAACTTAACGGCTGCTGTTGGATCTACCACGGCCATTGCCAACTGGAATACTCCTATCCCAACGACCACTTGCCCCGGTGGCAATATTACCATCGATCAAATTACGGGCTTACCCGCTGGTAGTGATTTTCCGATCGGCACGACTACGGTTACTTACGAGGCTGCGGACGATTGTGGAAATATAGAAACCTGTTCTTTTACCATTACGGTTAGCGATGGTGGTCCAGTAGGAAATGGTTATTGTGCTTCGGCGGCTTTGGCACCTTGGGAAGAATGGATTGGAAATGTGAATCTTAGCGATCTGGATAACACCAGTGGTAAAAATGGGTATGGTGATTTTACGGCATTGACTGCCAATATAATAAAAGGAGAAACCTATACTTTGTCAATCCAGCCAATTTTTAGTTATACCCATTATACCGAATATATCCAGGTTTGGATTGATTTTAATGGAAATGAAAACTTTAGTGATCCTGGTGAATTAGTAATCTCTACTATTTATGAAAATGGAACTAATGGTACTATTGCTCCTCCCATTACGGAAGATATTACTATTCCAGGCAATGCACCGACGGGTACTACCCGAATGCGGGTAACGATGAGTCGTGATGCGGCCGTGGGTCCTTGCGAAAGTTTTACAGAGGGGGAAGTCGAAGATTATACCCTTAATATTGGACTGGCGCCTGCGAATGCGATTGTGAATAGTGAAGTAGTTTTTAATTTATCTAGTTACGTTGAAGCCCGTACCGTCCAGTTAAATTGGGCATCTAATCAAGACCTGGATACCAGAATTTATGCCATCGAAAGAAAAGGAAATAATAGTGATTTTAGGGAAATCGCTCAGGTAGATTCTTATGGTGATACCCAGCGCACCCAATTTTATTCCTACACAGATCGCTCGGTAACCGACGGTCATTACGAATACCGAATCGTAGCGCTTAAACAAGATGGTTCCTCCGCATTTACAAATGTACGAGCAGTGGAAATAGGAAACGAAGCTGGACGTTTGAGTGCTTTTCCAAATCCGGCGCATTCGCAAGTTACGCTGATGAGTCATTTATTACTCGATCATTCGGTAAATCTAATGGTTACCAACAGTCTAGGGCAGATTGTTCACCAAAAACAATACGAGGCTACCGATGATCAACGAATTATTTTAGACGTGAATAATTATCATAACGGAATATATCTGGTAAGATTTCAGGCGGGCCAACGCAAAGCGCTTTATACGCAATTGGTCATAGAGCGGGAGTGAATCAATATCCAATATTAGATATTGGATATTGATTTATATTTACATTCTGGTCCCCTTTCTTTTTTTCTTTGGTAATTCTTTTAACGGAGTAGACATTACGGGAGAGACTTCATAACCTGCTTTTCGCAATAAGGTTATCACCCCAAATTCACCGCCCAGATGACCAGCACCAACCGCAAAAAAAGTAGGTTTTTCTTTTGCCATTTTCGCCATAATAGGGATCCAGTTTTGATTTCTATTTTTCAGAAAAATGTCTTCGTATTTTCCGATTCCGTCGACGTCCGATTTAAACATTTGCTGCATACCCTCAATATCTTGTTGTTTATAAACCTCTGTCATTTTACTCAATTCATCTTCGCCCTCGCCTTCACCACTACGAATAGAATTTACCAACATAGCAGCCTGATCGCTATATGGGATACTGTCGAAAACGCTCATCTGGTATTCAATCGTTTCTAGTCCACCCATCTTTTTTTCGTCGGCAGTGGCCATCTCCATAAATTCCATTTCGTAGGATTTGACATCCTCCCCCATACCACCACCCGGTGAAGGACTCGTAAAGTCAAAATCTCCTCCAGCCATAGCAGACAAAAACATCGGTTTGATTCTTTCCAACATCATCATCGGCAATCCTAACCCTGAAAAATGATCGCTCACCATTTTGTAATCCTCTTTGCTTAAAAGATCTTTTAAAGTTGTTCCATCCTCCATCATAATTTTACCAATCATTCCCATCATGGCGCTCATGTCAGACATATCTTCCATATTGATTTCAAAAACTACCTGATCCATTCGGTCAAATACAGCGACGGTAGAATCCGTCAGAAAAAAATCTTTTTTGTCAATCATATGGATGGTTCCGTAGAGATACGAAGGTTGCGTGAGATCTTTTCCCGCTATTTTCCACAGTAATGATTTTTCGGTTGGAATCGGAGAAATTACTTCCGACACAACTTTCTCGCTAGTCTTCGGACTGCAAGCGGAAATCATTAATAATAAAAGGAAAAAGTAAGGAATAGCTATTTTTTTCATAATAATAATTTTTGTGAATCATCGGCACTTCTACCGTCAAAATCCTGTACAATACCCAATAACAGCTGGATATCTTTAAAAAATTCGTGTACCAATGTAAAACTAACGTTTGAGCGGAATATATAAGGTTCCAAAATGTCTTTTGGTTCAGTCACTGCAACGTATATGTTGTTATTTACAAAACTAAGATAAATTTCTTTACCTATCCTTTCGCGGTAAGATGCAATCTTAACTTGAATTTCTTCATCCAATACATATTTCGGCTGAGCATCGGGCGAAACATATACATCGAATAACTCTGCAAATACAGGATTCATAAAGGATTCATCCAATTGTTCTCCTCCCGCACGGTTAAAAGATTTAATAGTGCGGGTAAGGTATTGTTTAAAGGCTGCTGGTAAAATTAAGATAGATCCTCTTACTGGTCGCTTCATAGTCGCCCGCATGAAGACCCCACGAAAGACATAATTATAGCGATCTCGCACTTTAGACAATTCCCTTACTTTTAACTCACACATTTCAAAAGGAACTTCTCCAATTTTTCCGCTGATATAATCTTCTCCTTTGTAGAACGAAGCATTAGAAGTAAAAATTTTGCTTTTTCTGAATTGATCCTTTCCAATAAATTTTTCGACGTCATAACGCAGGGTATCAAAATTCAGGTCATCATCAATAAAGTCCAATACCAGATTGACGATATTTGGTTTGAATGTCTTTACAAATTGGTTCATCCGGAAACTAAGATAACCAAGATATAGTCCGAGCGGAATCATTAAGAAAAAAGTAACGGTTGGAATATTCAGGTACATCGACACAAAACCAATGGATAAGAATAGTAAAACACTGACGAAAAATAGCCAGAGTAATTTTTTACGCCTATTTTCCATTCTGATCAATTCAGGATGAATAGTATGGTTATAAAAAATACGAAATTCAGCGAGTCGATCCATACGATAAGTTTGATGTATCACTTCAACGGGCTACTTTTTAAGAATTGAAGTCTTATAAAAAAACGGCTGGCTCCAAGTCGGAATCAGCCGTTTTAAGGTATTTTACTTTTACAGTTTATTTACCGAACTATTTAGAAGCCTATAAAGGTGGGTTCTCGGGAATATCATATTCTTCCAAATATTCTGAAATAAGTCCACCAATAATATCCTTCAGGTAGGCCTTTTCAAGTTTGGCAATCGTTTTTAATTTTAGCAGTTTCTTTTTATCAAAGACAAAAGTAACCCGTTTCTTTTCTTTAGGAACGGCTGCTCTTTTTATCTCTTCTTTATTAGTTTCGACCGTCTGTCTGATCAAAGCATCCAGGCCACTCATGGGGCGACGAGGTTTTTCCGGAGTGTCCGTTTGAGGAGTTCCAAGGGTCCGCTGTTTTTCTCGGGTCGCTTTTTTCTTTTCTTCTGCAACTGATTCTTTTACAACGGTCTGAAATAA
The DNA here is from genome assembly GCA_938015415.1 of uncultured Saprospiraceae bacterium. GTDB lineage: Bacteria > Bacteroidota > Bacteroidia > Chitinophagales > Saprospiraceae > JALZUU01. Next base: position 25,601 of record CALLPK010000118.1, on the reverse strand, counting down.
AGATTCCAGATCAGCCGTAAAGCTCTTGCTGCTACCGGAACGACTTCGATTATCCGAAGATTTTCTTTGAGCAGCTTTCTTTGTTTTTTTACCTTCCGGTAATACGTTGTCTCCCATAAATGCCGTTTCTTCCTCTACGGAAGCCGGTGGCATTCCAAACAGACTTTCTAACCCGTCTTTTAATGTTTTCTTACTCACAATCGTGGGATTTAGTGATTCATAAATGTTAGATTTTGTCGATTGCGGTTTTAGGCTTCTTCTTTTACGGCGGTACGTTCCATAATTTCTTTACAAAGATTCAAATAGTCTTTGGCACCATTACTGGATTTTGCGTAAGAAAAAATATCCTGACGCTGAGCAGGTGCTTCGGCCAACGTTACGTTGTCGCGAATCAAAGTATTAAATACCTTGTCCCCAAAGTATTTTTGGATCGTAGCCACTACATCACGATTCAATACTTTTCGCGCATCGTACATCGTAGCGATCACCCCACCAATTTGCAATTTTTTATTTAACCGGAATCGTACTTTGTCGATTACCTGCTTGATTTTGGTTAATCCCTGTAAAGCTAAGAATTCCGTTTGTAAAGGAATATATACATAATCGCTGGTCGTTAACGCATTTAAAGTCAACAGTCCAAGCGACGGTGGGCAATCAATAATAATATAATCATACTCTTCCAAAACCGGCTGAAATAATTCCTGCAGAATATATTCCCGACCCGCTTCGTTGATCAATTCCATTTCTGCACCAGATAAATCCAGACTCGAGGTAATCACGTCCATACCTTCCTTAGCTGTGTAAGGAACCAATTCGCTTTCGCCACGAATAGACTCATAAATCGTATATTTTTGTCTTGGAATACCCAATGAAAGGGTGAGGTTTGCCTGGGGATCCAGGTCAATTAAAAGGACTTTTTGTCCTAATTCTACTAAACCAGCACCAATATTAATGGCGCTCGTCGTTTTTCCTACACCACCTTTGTGGTTCAAAAGAGAGATTATCTTTCCCATGTATGGTTAATTATAGTGTTTCTAAAAATATCTTAAGTCTAAAACAGTTCCTTCTGTAAGCGCTGAAAATACAAAAAAATTTCAACCCCTGTTGACAAATATAAAAAATTCTGACCTTTTCTGAAACTTATGCGTGTTAATTTTTAATATTATCCTGAAATACATGCACCAATAATTGAGCCAAAATCATAATATGTTTCTTAAAATACATCGCTTCTCTAATTGGATTATTTTTGCGGTAACGTCCAAATTATTATTAATGAAAAAAAGAAACTGGAAATTATATTGTTTTTTCTGCTACGCGCTCTTTTCCGGTAGCTCAATTATCGCTCAGAAAACGTTTGATGCCGTAAAAGTATACGGCGATTTTTATCTGGGAAAAATAGGTCGGGGAGAACCCAATTCATACCTTGGCCGCTTTGATACGAATAATCTAAAAGGGATAACGCTTGCCTACTTACGGGTGAATCCGAATAAAAAATATAGTAAAGAGCTGGAATTGGGAATGCGGATCAGAACGCGCCGTATTACTTTTGACAGTATCAATTACTCCATCAAAGACTTTGAGGCAGCCGCCCGCTTTGAATTGGGCGTGCGACTAAAGAAAAAACTTTTTAATTATCTTACCTTTAGCCTGAATCCTGCCGTTGATTTATATTTTTATAATGGAGATGCGCAGCCAGAATTCAGTTCCGACTTTCCAGTTTCTTCCGTTAATGGCGGCATTATGTTGTCCTTTATTCCTCATCTGGAAATTCCTCTGGGAGAAAGACTTTTTCTGGACTTAAATATTAATTTTATCAACGTTAGCTTTGGGATCGATTACCAGCGAACTTTTAATCCTGCCTTTAGTGAACGTCAGCAAAAAACAGCCGGCTTTGATTTTGATACCCAAGGGGAACGGAGTTTTAGAATTGGATTAGGCTACCGATTATTTCCACAAAAAAAGAACCCATCACCGGAGTGAAAATTTTCTTAAAAACATACAATCATTTATTTTTAAATTTAAAATGCTATTTGCTATTTGCCGTTGGCTATTTGTCATCCCAAATTAAAAATAGAGATCGTAAAAATCATAGTACTTCAACGGTTATAGATGTACTTTGCCGAATTTTCGTGCTGCGAAAAAAGTACGTTTTATTTTTCGGTTTATTTTTCCATGCTTTTATCATTTCAATTTCTGCACAAAATTTTGTTGCTAAAAACTACCCCTCCTTCTCCGTTGGTCACTCTCAGGTTTATAGCCTGCTAGAAGATAGCCACGGTTACCTCTGGATTGGAACCTGGGGAGGCGGACTCACCTTATACGATGGCCAAAATTTTAAAAAATTTTCTGGAAATAATCAGCCTGGAACCCGCTATATCAAAGCACTGCTCGAAGATCACCAAAAAAACATTATCATTGGCGGAGCCGGGAATCTCACCATTTTTGACGGACAATCTTTTAAGTCGTTGACTACCCTACCGCCCAACGTTCAACAAATCAACGACCTTATTCAGACCCCAGACAAAAAAATATGGGTCGCCACCGACCGGGGATTATTCTTTCTAAAAAATGATAAACTAATCGCCGTTCCATCCTTCCCCGACAATGCCAATGTGGAAGACTTATTTTTGACCAAAGCCGGTATACTTTGGATCGCTACCGAAGAAGGTGCCTACTATTTTGAAAATAATTTTTTTAATAAGATTAGTACGATCGATGGCCTCAGCCGGGACCACGTACGTTCCATCACCGCCACCGATGATGGGAGCATCTGGCTGGCAACCATTACCGGTGGTGTAGACATTTATTACAAAACATCCATCAGTCGCTTTTCCGAATCTGACCAATTGGAAGAAGGACTCGGCATCAATACCATCTCAACGGATCAAGCTGGCCGAATCTGGATTGGAATGGCCAACGAGGGTGCCTATTCTTATGACCCAAAAACCAACTCCAGTTTTTGGTTACGGGAACGGGCCACCGCAGGGTTGGAAAGTGATAATATTAAAGTCATTTTAGCCGACCAGTGGGGCAACTACTGGTTGGGCACCTCCGGCGGGGGCCTGACCCAATACGCAGAAAGTACTCAACAATTTACGCAGTACACGAAAGCCGATGGACTGGCCGACAAAGAAGTGTATGCCATTAGTCAGGATATTTCGGGAATCCTCTGGCTGGCGACCAGTCGTGGTGTGAGTACTTTTGACGGTGAAAAGTTTAATAATTTTAGTCAACAAAGAAACTTTGCCGACCTTAAATGCCGCGCTATTTTAGTCGATCAAAAAAACCGAATCTGGATCGGTACCGAAGGAGAAGGCCTCAAACTATACGATGGAAATAGCTACCGACAGTTTCAGCCGTGGGACGGTATCGAAGGTAATCTGATTCAGGATATTGTCGAAGATAGCTTGGGAAATATCTGGGTAGCGATGATGGACGCGGGTATTGCCCGACTGGCGTTAGACGACCGGGACAGCAGTGGCACGACTTACCGCATCGACCGCTTTACCCGGAAAAACGGATTACCCGTCAACGCTATTTATGACTTGCATCTTGATCGCTGGCAGCGGCTTTGGTACGCAACCAGAGGTGGAGGAATTGGCTATTGGGAAAATGATAGTACCCTTGTAAACTTTACTTCCAACGATGGACTTCCTTCGGTCCACGTACGTACCCTGACCGAAGATTCACTCGGCTATCTCTGGGGCGGTACGGCAGATAAGGGTATTTTTAATATTCATCTTTACGGACAGCAACCCCAGTTTTCTGTTTTTAGTGAAACCGATGGGCTTAGTTCTGACAATATTTATTCCTTGATTTTTTCGTCCAACGACGAACTGTGGGTGGGCAACCAATCAGGAGTAGAACAAGTAGCGGTGAGTAGTGGTCGGGATGAAATCGGGACGGTTAAATTTTATGGAAACAAGCAAGGTTTTAACGGAGGAGAGACCTGCGAAAGTGCCGTGATAAAAGATCGGAAAACCCTTTGGTTTGGAACCATTGGCGGGCTGATGAAATATACGCCACGAACACTAAAGGAGGATACCAGCATTCCAAAAATCAGCATCACCAACGTAAGGTTATCGTACGATTCGCTACAAAATACGATCTATAAAAATGTATTAAACCAATGGGGACAAGTTGATTCTACCCTCGTTTTTGATTACGTTGACAATAACGTAAGTTTTGAATATACCGGTTTACACCTAGGACAATCGTCCCCCCTGAAGTATCAGTGGAAGATGGATGGTTTGACCACCGAATGGTCACAGCCCAGGACCGATCAAAAAAGCGACTTCCCTTATTTGCCTTCCGGCAAATATGTCTTCCGTGTACTCGCCATCAGTAATACGGGGATTAAGAGTTCCGAACAATCCGTGGCTTTTTCTATTAGGACACCTTTTTGGCAAACGGGATTATTTAAAACAGGAATTATCTTGTTAGGACTTTTACTGATCGGCAGTTTTTTCTTCTCCCGTATTCGGACTATCCGGCAAGAATCCCGACAAAAAACGGAACGGTTAAGAATGGAAAAACATCTCCTTGAATTAGAACAAAAGGCGTTGCAATTACAGATGAATCCTCATTTTATTTTTAATGTTTTAAACACCATTCAAAGTAAAATAAACGCGACGGACCACCGGGATGCCCGTTATCAACTCGCCAAATTTTCCAAGCTAATGCGTGCAACACTCGAAAATTCACGGGAGCCCGTTATTCCATTAGAAGAAGAAATACAAAGTCTGGAAAACTATCTGGCCATGGAAAAAATGAGTCGGAATAATAGTTTTGACTATCAGATTCAGTTGATGGGAACAACCGATCCTGAAACCTTAATTCCACCCATGCTGATTCAGCCTTTCGTAGAAAATGCCATTATTCACGGCGTGGCCCACGTACCAAAAGGTGGTAAAATTGAAGTTAGCTTTACCCAAAGAAATGGCTTTTTAGAAGCAATGATCGTAGATAATGGGATCGGCAGGGCCGCGGCGAAAGAACGTAAAAGTCAGATGGAAGCACAGCATAAATCAGTAGCGCTAGCCGTTACGCAAGAGCGACTCGAATTACTGGGCGACCAACCCGGTGGGCTGAAGCGATTGGAGATAGCGGATATTATGGAAGAAGGAAAAGTAAAAGGGACAACGGTTTTATTACGTATATAAAAGCCCCACTTCTTTTTATGGAAGCAGGGCTTATAACAATTATTGTTTTTTTATCTCAGAATCAATTCGCGAGTAGATCGTCCTGCGGCAGATTCGATGGTCACGTAATAAATTCCAGCTGCTCCCAGATCGTCGCGTACTATTTCGTAGCGGTGAGTTCCGGCACCTAACTGACCTTTGAAAACAGATTTCACTAATTTTCCGGACTGATCCATAATACTGATAGTATAGAATTCATTAGCGTCAAACAATTCAAAATTGATGGTAGATAAACCGTTCGCCATGATCGTTGGCTCGATACTTAAATCGCTAACCGCATCCATTAAATTTTCGCTATTAAGTGCTATATCAATATCTGTATAAAAATTAGAATTTACATATGTAAATGTGCCATTACTTTCCGACCAAATGATAGCAACTACTTCCAGCCTTGATAAATCCCATTCTTGCTCATTAAAAGGAATACTATACGTTCCTTCTATTATAGTCCCATCAGTTACCGCTCCAGTCGTCAACTCCCCACCAAAATGCGACGGTGTAAAAGCCGTTACTAATACTTTTTCGTGTTCAGCACTTGTTCCTTGATTTTGTTGAAAGCCTACGTAACCATCATTTACAAGATAGACTCCCAGGTAATAATTTGCATTTGCATCTTGAAAAAACTCTGTTTTAGTAGTCACCTCGATTAAATTGTCATCACTGTAATAGAGGGGAAGGAGTCCAGTATTAACAATAGGGGCTTGCCCGGCAGCTTCGTCTACCGCTACTTGAATAGCTTCTCTTTTAGTTGCCGCAGTACTACTACTTACGGATTGATTTACGTTACCCAAATAAAACTGAGGCTGTCCGGTGATCATGAAGTTGTTTGCCAAAGCATTAGAAGTTGGCGTTTCTAGCACACCACTGTGATGAACGGCCATTAGGGTCGCTTTTTCTTCATTATCTTCGATTAAATCATGAAACATATCCCATCCCCAACTGCCACAGGGACCACACCAGGTAGCACTGATTTTTGTAATGAGCGAAGATTGTGTTTCGGGTGCGTCCTGACTATAACCAATAAAAGCTAAAAAGGAAAAGGCAATACTGAGGGTAATTTTTTGTAGCATGATATATAATTTAGATATTTTAATAAGTTGTTTATAAGTACAAAAATAATGCGATTCGTGCTTCAAAGTTTAAATTTACGCGCGATATGTTGTCTAATAAACACTTTTAGCAGATTGATTGAATATTATTTTACGAATAAAGGAGTAGCATGGATCGTTTGCCAAAAAGGAAGTTATGAAATAGTGTAAGGCTACATCATTAAATTATTCTTTTCTTTTCCACCTAAGTCCACGTAATCGCTTAGGACCATACCACAGCCAGAATCCGGTAGAAGCTAGGAGAATAACGCCCCACCCCAGAAAATTCATAGCGGTCAATTTAAAAATATCTCCAAAAATAGAACCATCGTGGAGCGATTCTATCCAATCGGAATAACGAACATCAACGGACAACACTTCTCCCGAAGCACCATCCAGCTGGACTTCCCAGTTATCATTTTCAAATAAAATTTTCACCATACCTTTATCGGGTCGAACATCAATCCGATCAATTGGGTTTCCAATTTGCTCCGGATATTGTTTATAAAGTCCTTCTTTTCCGAGCAGGGTCAGTTCTGAAAGACTTTTCCATTGGGTAAGATCGGGGACATTCCCTTTTTGGGTAGGTGGCTGGATCATTGCGACGTCTTTCTTCAGGGCCAGTAAAATTCCGGTGCCGGCGCTGATAATGAGCAAGACGGCCAATACCTGTCCCAGGTATCGGTGCCAGATACGAACTTTACGTAAACCCTTGATGAGTCGATCAAATGCCAATGTTTATTATTCAGTAGCCAGAGGCCGGATTAAAAATAAGCGGTTCTTTTTTATAAAAGAAAGACAGCGTTAACAAAAATAAATTTTCCTTGTCGCCAAAATCCACGGAAGAGCGGATTATCTACCATGTATACGACTTTTCCGCGTCCAAGGTTCTGTACGCCAAAAACGGAGGTTTCTTCCAGTTTCTTTTTTGCTTCAAATCCTACAAAACCAGTGATTTGTGGATTTTTTCCAACGTAGCCCACGTTCCAACCATTGTCCAAATATTGATAAGCAGCGGTACTCGTTTTTAGGGTATGATAGTAATCGGGTAAACCGTAGGCGAGTGGGTGGGTATTGTCCAGTTTTATTTTATAAATAGCCCCAGGCATGGCATTGGTGATCGACCTCCTTTCCTGTCCGGCGTAATGCGTCCTCTTCGGCGACTCTACTGTACTGCGATTATTGCTAGAATTTTTCTTTCTTTTTATTTTAAAATCAGGATGACTGCTCACCTTGTTTACCGCTGAACCCAGTACAATTAGTTTTCCTCCACCACGCACCCAATTCGTAATTTTCGCCATGGCAGTACTGTCTATTGTTGGATAACTTCCGTCGGCAAGGACTAATACATTATAGTCCGCTAAACTGGTTCGCCCAAAATCATCGGTATAAACATTCGTGACGGGAACCTTCAACTCCTGATCAAAAAAATGCCAGAGATAGCCAAAGGAATTTGGGTTAGTACCTTCCCCGCCTACGATCATCACTTCCGGCTTTTTCAAAAGCTTCATTTTATCAGATCCCAAATCTTTACCGCTCGTAGAAAAACCAGTCATTACCGGGGTTAAGACCACCTTCATTTTGTTGGCCGTTTCTAAAACAATTCGATCAAAAGATTTTCCCAGCTTACGGTTATCTCCCCGATTAATAATTAAGGTACCAGCAGGAAAAGTTTTACCTTCCAAACCAAAATCAACAGACGCTATTTTTACTGAGACGTTTTCATTTTGTAACGCACTCAAAAACTGCGCATCCTTCAGGCCATTCCAGGCGACTAGATAAGCATATGCCGGAGTCATACTCAGATCATATTTTTTAAAAGTAGCCGGAATATATTCTTTGGTTGGTTTTAAATCTGTTTTTAGTGCGTAGGCATCTAATCCATAAGCATAAGGCAACGCCCAGGCTGTAATATCATAGGTCAGTGAATCGACCAAAAAAGGTTCTGGTTCAAATAGTACCTGAGTCAAAATAGACATCGGTTGGTGGGCATTGATGACCAGGTCGTCGGCGGCTAGATCCAGGTTACCAGTAGTACCCGTTCGGTAACTAAACGCTGAACCAAGGGATTGAGACTTTCCCGCCAAACCATATTGAATACCGTGGCTATCCAGAAAATCGCAAAGGAATTTTATTTTATCATTTCCATTACCCGCTTTTATCACAAAACTTATGTATTCACCACTGGGATTGTCTTTACTATTTTTAAAATAATCGGTGAACTGGTCAGTCAGTTGTTTTGCGTTATTGGAAGCTACTTCTACCGTAGAAAGTGCCGTTGTTTTATGGTGAATAATACGGTCGATTAGTTGTAAGGTATCTCCATTTTCTAATAAAATAGCTCTCCCCGCCATACTGTGTCCTCCTTGTTCGTAAGTCATTCCGATGGCACCGTTAAAGGTCGGATAAGTATCTCCATAACTTGGATAAAAAAGATCAAAAATTTCCCGAGTATAGTACAACCATCCTTTTTCATCAAAATACTTTGCGTTGTTTTTTCCAATCGTAGTTTGAAAATCTCCTTGCCACTGCGTAATGTACGCGTGAAAAGGCTGAGCAGCGGGTGCAAAATAATATGGATCATTATGGTACTGTTCGTGAAAATCAACGTGGATATGGGGCATCCACTGATGGTATACTTTTAAGCGCTGTTGGGACTCTATTTGTGTCTGCCAGGCCCAGTCCCGATTTAAATCAAAAAAATAATGATTGACACGACCACCGGGCCAGGGTTCGTGGTGTTCCGCCGCTTCGGCCAGTGGATTAGGCAGGTGATTACCGATGTTCCAGTTCCAGTGGGTATAACGAGAAAATCCGTCAGGATTAATCGCAGGATCCAGAATAACGATGGTATTTTTTAGCCACTCTTGAGCAGCTGCATTATTGGGTCTGGCCAGATCATAAAGGGTGGCCAGAGCACTTTCAGAGGCCCCCGCTTCATTCCCGTGTACACCAAAGCTAAGCCAGACAATCGCAATATCATCCTCCGTCACACTACCCTTTTCCAGTCCGGTCCGACGGAGATTATTTTGTCTAATTTCTTCCAGTCGACTAAAGTTTTCTTTACTCGTCACAATGGTATAGAGCAAAAGCCTTCTTTGATTGGTTCGTCCGTAAATTTGTACCTGTACCAGTTCACTGTTGGCAGCTACGTGTTCATAATAATCAACCAGCAAATGGTGAGGGGTAAAATGTTTTCCGTAGGAAGTAGGAAGAAAATCTTCCGGAGACAACAATCGATTTTGTGCAGACCCGACATTGGCTAGCAGAAAGCATGCCGTGAGTATTCCGGCGATTTTTTTTAATAGCATATGCTTATTTATTTTACGGGAGGGTTTGGGGGGTAAGCAATACGATTTTCTGTCTTTTTATCTTTACTTTTTTTTTAATAAACGGCCTCCGCAATTCGGCGAATAGTTTCTGTATCACCCATCGTATAGTAATGTAAACAGGGCACTCCTTTTGCTTTGAGCTCTTTGGATTGAGCGATACACCATTCAATACCGATCTCCTTGATGGCAGCAGAATTATTAGCTTCCATCGCTGCACTTACCAGATCATCGGGTAAATTTATAAAAAACAGTCTTGGTAGAGAATTCAGCTGGTAGCGTTTGGTGAGCGGCTTGAGTCCCGGTACGATAGGAACGTTGATTCCCATTTCGCGACAAGCAGCTACGTAGTCAAAATATTTTTGGTTATCAAAAAACATCTGCGTGACGATATAGTCTGCTCCCGCGTCAATTTTTTCTTTGGTCCGCAACAAATCAGCTTTCATACTTGGTGCTTCGATATGCTTTTCGGGGTACCCCGCAATCCCAATACAAAAGTCCATTTTTTCGCCATTCTCAATATTCGAATCCAGATAAATTCCCTGATTCATCTCACTCATTTGTTTTACCAAATCAAGGGCAAAATTATTTCCGTCCGGTTCAGGTATAAATTTTCCGTCAAACTTCCGTGCATCTCCCCGCAGCGCCAATACATTATTGATATTAAGAAAATTGAGGTCAATGAGGGCATTTTCGGTATCTTCTTTGGTAAATCCTCCACAGATCAGATGAGGTACCGCATCTACTCCGTATCGGTGCATGATGGAGGCACAGATTCCGACCGTTCCAGGTCGTTTTCGGATAGCAATTTTTTCGTAATAACCACTTGCTCTTTTATTGTAAATAAATTCCTCCCGGTGGTAGGTTACATCAATAAAAGGAGGTTTAAATTCCATTAATGGATCCAGCACATCAAAGATCGCTTTCATTCCTCCTCCTTTTAATGGTGGAAGAACTTCAAAGGAAATCAACGTTTTTCCATTCGCTTTTTCAAAATATTCGGTGACTTTCATTAAATAGAATTAAGATAAAGTTGTAATTATAAGTTCAGTGGCTTTATTTGAAGGAACAAAGATACTAAAGTCGAAGGAATGATTTGTCGGTACTTCCTGGATGCTGTCAGGATTTAGTCAAAGTTAATTACCTTTGATTATTAACTATCTATTTTTATGATTCAAGTTTTCGGTATTCGCCATCATGGTCCCGGTTCGGCTCGCCGGCTGCTACACGCACTGGAGGCGATGCAACCGGACGTGTTACTGGTAGAGGCACCCGCCGACGCAGAAGCACTAATGGCCCATATGTCGCTACCCGATCTGATACCACCCGTGGCGATGTTGCTTTACGACAAGAACGATTTATCCAGGGCCAGTTATTATCCTTTTGCGGAATTTTCCCCCGAATGGCAGTCGATAAAATTTGCGCTGGATAAAAACATTCCAATAAAATTTATGGACTTGCCACAGGGTATGATCTTCGCAAAAAGAGCAAAAGAGAAAGATCAGCCACTTATGCAAAATTCTAAAAACAATCCAAAACAACCTTTACCAGCTTACGTAACTGATCCTCTAACTTATTTGGCTAAAACAGCCGGTTATAGTGATAGTGAACGCTGGTGGGAAGCCACCTTTGAAGAACAATTTGAAGATACCGAAATCTTTCCCGCCTTGCTAGAATTGATGACGGGTCTGCGGGAGGCCAGTCAGGATCATACCGCTCCTAATACCCTGCTACGGGAAGCATTTATGCGAAAGACGATACGTACCGCCATCAAAAATGGAGCGGAGCAGATCGCCGTCGTCTGTGGTGCCTGGCACGCCCCCCCATTGCACGAGTTGGATAAGTATAAAGCGGCCGACGACAACCGACTTCTAAAAGGTTTAAAAAAGATAAAAATCGTCGGTACCTGGATTCCCTGGACGTATAGCCGACTGGCCACCCAGCGGGGTTACGGAGCAGGGGTTACTTCACCGGGGTGGTATCAACTTTTATTCCGGGCACCCGATGAGGCGGTCTTACGGTGGATGAGCAAACTCGCTCGTTTATTTCGGGCGGAGGACATGGATGGTTCGCCCGCCCACGCCATTGAGGCGGTCAACTTAGCCGAAACCCTGGCAGCGGTTAGTGGCCAAAGCATTGTAGGTATTTCAGAGTTACGAGCAGCAGCGATTGCTATTTTTTGTAATGGAGACGAAGCCCAATTAGCGTTAGTAGAAGATAAAATAATCATTGGCGAAAAGATGGGCCGTGTCCCGGCGAGTATCCCAAAAGTTCCTTTACAAGTAGATTTAGAAAAAACGATTCGTTCGGTTCGTTTTGGAAAAATCTGGATGGTGATGTCCAGTCAGGAAAAAATACTGGACTTACGAAAACCCACACAGCTAAAAGCAAGTCATCTGTTACACAGAATGTTAATGCTCGATATTCCTTGGGGGCAATTGACTAAAATCACCAAAGGAAGTAATGCGGGTGCATTTAATGAAACCTGGAAATTGGAGTGGCAACCAGAGTTTTTACTAAAAATAATTGAGGCGGGAATGTGGGGAAATACGGTATCGGTAGCGGCGGCCAATAAAGTCCGTCACGAGATGGGCCAATTATTGGTACTCTCCGAACTGACCAAATTGATTGAATCAGTTTTTAACGCAGACTTGCCGGAAGTAGTTACTGAGCTAATCGAAAAAATCAGCAATATTTCGGTGAATATATACGACGTGGCGCAACTGATGGATGCACTGACGCCACTGGTAAACGCAGCTCGCTACGGAAGTACGCGCGGTTTGGATACGGATGATTTGAATTTATTGATTGAGCAATTTGTCCCGCGTATTACGATTGCCTTACCGGGAGAATGTATCAATCTGGACGATGCGGCAACGGCTTTGATGTTTAAGAGAATCAACGCAACCAATCGGAATCTTTTTATTGTCAACGATCCGGCGCTGATCAATTTATGGTTGACGGCGCTCTTAACCATTCAACAAAATGATCAGACCGCTCCATTGTTGCAAGGAGCGACGACCCGAATTTTACTGGATAAAGAAGTGCTGGATATTGAAACGGTGAGTAACTGGCTGCACTATACTTTGTCCTCCGGACAATCGCGCGAAAACGCGGCGGCGGCATTGGAAGGATTTTGTTACGGAAGTGGATTATTGCTGATTCATAATCCACGCCTATGGCAGATCATTGACGATTGGGTTGATGCCATTCCGATGGATACCTTTATGGAATTGTTACCATTATTGCGACGTACTTTTGCCGTTTTTGGAGAACCGGAGCGACGCAAGATGATGGAGTTGGCGAAAGGTGGGACTGGAAAAATATTGGTAGAAACAAAGGCAGAGGATACGTTGGAAGAAGAGCGGGCGACGTTGGTGATGGAGACGGTGCGGCGATTATTGGGGTAATAATAAAATGTTTCCACCTCTTTTGCTTGCTATTTATCATAAAATAATACAATTAAGACACTGATCTAAAATTCAGGTATTTTTACAAATACTATGTTTTTACGAGAAAAAACCAGCTATGGCTTTACAAAATAAAAATTTCTTCTTTTTTATCCTTCTTTTTTTAGCTATTCAACTGCCACTCCGGGGACAGTTTGGAAATGCTCAGTTAATTAGAAGCGGTAGTGAGATAAGTTCGGGAGAGGGTATTGACGTTTCTGACTTAAACGGTGACGGATTACTAGATTTGATCACTACCGACAACCATATCTATTTTCATCAAACGGATACCACCTTGGCTAAACCCATAGAACTCGCAGGGATGCATGAGATTGTCCGGGTAGAAGACATGACAGGAGATGGACACCCTGATATTTTTGCGACAGATAGAGTAAGTAATTTTGCTGATGAACAGATGCACCTGTTTGTCAATGATGGAAACGGAAATTTCACCGATTTCCCAATAGATGCTTATGATCCCGAATATATCACAACCGGTGACTTTGACGGAAATGGTAAAAGAGATTTCCTGATGAAAAATGAGGACACCGAAGAAAGTTTTTTCTTGTCTCAGACGGATACTTCTGACCAGTTATTTTCTCCTTTTCCGATCCAGGTACATTTCAATCAATGGGGAAATTCGCAGCTGGCTTATGATGGCAACGGCGATGGTAAAGATGAACTCTGGTATGTCAGAGGAGCATTTTCTAACCAATCAAATGGCGTATATGTAGTCGATTTTTCTGCAGATGGTACAAGTACTGATTCACTGGTACTACAATCAATCTTCACAGATTCCAGAGATGATGTTATCGAGATAGCAGATATTAATAACGATGGTGTTGAGGAATTGGTTTACTTTCATGTTAATGACTTTTCAGAAAACATTACCATTTACAACTACACTTTAAATAGCAGTGGATACCCGGAAGAGGAACCATTTTTCATTTCTTCAGCCCTGGATCACAACGAGACTTTCTTCGTTCCTCACTTGTACGATGTAGATGGTGATCAGTTATTAGACATTGTTAATCTGTACGATAAAGGATTTGTCTTTCCCTCTCTGGTTTTTGAAAATAAGTTAGCAGATAACTGGTTTAGCAACAGAGGAGATTTCAATTTTGTCAGAGCTCCTGAACTGGCTTCTTTCAATGGTTATTTCGTTGATTTGAATAGTGATGGATCTTTGGATATGCTTGTTAAAAATAGGGGGAAATATAGTATCGTTTATAATATTTACGATTATTTAGAGCGACTTAGACCCAAAGAATACCGTGACGCTAATGACGAAGAGAGTGCCATTCATAGAAATTATTTTCACGATTTAAATGGTGACGGATTTAAAGACCTGGTTATCGAAGATGGCCTCTCTCTTTACTACCGACATTTTCTACCCGAACAAAAAGCGTATGGCAATATTCAGCCATTGACCAAAAATTCTGAAATCACACGCAGCATAGGTTTTCTGGATTTGGACAATACTGGTTCATCCGATTTTTATGTATATGATGACCGTAAACTTTACCGTTTCACCAATTTTAATCAGGGAATTTTCAACGACGTAGAATTAGTTTTAGATTCTATTTTCGTATCTGTGGATAATTCTGGGGCGGCAATTGCAGATTTAGACAATGACGGAGATAAGGACATCATCGGAAGATATGGGGAAAATGCTCCGACTAATCCGATACATTGGTGGTCAAATGAAAATGGTACCTTTGTTTTACAAGATGAATTATTCGCATCTAATCAGAATGTTGATATAAAATTTCTGCATGACACGGACCTGGATGGAGACATTGACATCCTCTTCTATAATGATCAAGATGATAACTATCAGTTACTAGAAAATCTCAATGGGACCTCTGAATTTGGTCCTCCGACTCCAGTAGAAATTCTTGGCACTAGTGATAATATAACCATTTATCATATAGCTACAAATAGCGATAATAAAGTATTTGCTTACGGTACGGTAAATGATTTTGGTGACAGAAGAAGAGTAGTTTATAACTTTGAAAATAACCAATTTATTCGATTACAACAGCAGCCACACGAAATCAATTTTAGATCATTATCTTCAGACTTAGTTGATCTGGATAATAATGGATTACAGGAATGGATTTTCAGAGAAAATAATGAAAACTTCATTAAATCAGTAGAAATATACGCAGATGGTACTATGGGGCCGTTGCAAGTGCTATATGATGATAATGTGATTGGAGGTACTACTAGGCTTGGAATTATTACCTTTTTTGATGCTGATAATGACGGAGATTTAGACTTTACGAGTGTTTACCAAAAATCATCCGTTTCTAACTATTTCAATGATTTCGTCATTGACTGGGTCGAAAATCTGGGTAGTAGTACCACTTGGAAAAATCGCTATACCCTCCTACCAATGATTCAAGTATTAAATCATTTTTATGCCGATATTGATCAGGATAATGATCTTGATCTGGTCAATCACTATGGAGACCGACTCAGTTGGATGGAAAATTATACAGGTCTAGGCAATTTCGCTACCGAGCAGGTGATCTTTCAACCAGATCAACCTTTGGAGGCAGGTGATCCAGTAAAGATGGTAGCAGATGATTTTAACCAGGATGGGTTTGTAGATATTGTAGCACCCGAAAATCTGGAAAATTTCGCAATTCAGTATCATAGTGGAACTACTGACTTATACCAACCAGGTCAGCGAATTAGTACTCCATTGGCCATTGAAAATATTGATAAGCTAAGTACTGCCCTTTTTGATAATGATAATTTTCCCGACCTCCTGGCTATTCAGGATGATAATAAAATTGTGGCAGCCTCTAACAATGGCGCCAGCAATGGTTTTAGCGATTGGGTAACATTACATGAAGTGTCAAATAATAACATCAATGGCTATCAGTCTATTAATATTGCAGGGGATGCCGCCGCGGGTTTGGTTATTTTCCAGCCTTATCAGTTGTTGTATCGCCGATCTACCGGTAATTCGTTAGAAGTAGGACCTCCGATAGAATTAACTATACGGCCGGTAGCGCCGCAAAATTTTAATGGAGCCGTCGGTGATATTGACAATGATGGCGATGATGACATTATCGTTACAGTGCTCGATAATCCTGATGTAACTTACTGGTTTGAACAAATAGGGGGTCCTGATATATTTGCTCCCTCTAAAATTTTATTTGATTATGCTCCAATTTCGTTTGATTTAGCTCAACCTTCTTTAATAGATATTGATCAAAATGGACTATTGGATATTATATCCAAAAATAGTCTCGTTAAACAAGTAGCTCCATTAATTTTTACGGAAATTATATATCTAGAGACAGATATAAATGAACAACTGACCTTCGGAGATATAGATCAGGATGGTCAGATTGATTTTCTGTCCGCAGATGGTTGGTGGAATCATACGATATCCGATACAGATAGGGGTACTTGTTTCGGCGTAGTAGGTGCTCCTGTTTTATTAGCCACCCGCGACGCTGATGCGGATGGAGATACCGATATTATTGTGGCGAGTGGTGGTAGTATTTTTTATGAAGAAAACACACTAACTAATGGTCAAGCCAATTTTGACAAACAATTACCATTTGTAAATAGTGATATAAGAGACATTCAATTTGCGGATATTGACGGGGACGGATCGGACAACCTTATTCTCAATCAGTCAAATTCATTTCGGTTTTACTTTTTTAAAAATGATAATGGTTTTAATAATCCAGAACCAGTTCGAGTAAGTACTGCTTTGTCTTCACTAGGAGATATAGACGGAGATGGGGATCTGGACGTTTTGTATAGCGATGATGATGTTTTCATTAACTTTAAAATAACTGATTATCTCTTTACCCCACAAATGGTTATCCCTGCCACTACTGACTTTGGATTTAATCATATCCGTTTTTTAGATCAGAACGAAGACGGTTTACTGGACATTATCACCATGGAAACTTCAGGCATATACATTTTCTTTAATCAGGGGGCAGCTGACTTTGGTGATCCAGTTTTATTATATGGTTATCCTGATGGGGATTTATCTTTTAACTCACTTGACCAAATTCATCTTAGAGATTTAGATAATGATGGTAAAACAGATATTGTTTTTGAAAACGATAATCAATTTTTTATCCTATTTCATGAAGCCGGACTCAATTATTCCACCCAGATAATAGAAGAAGTTTACCCAATATATAAGATAGCAGACGTAAATGATGATCAGTTGCAAGACTTCGTTTATCCTGGGGCGTACGGTGACGATTTCTTTACAGTTGCGATTCAAAATGATCTGCGTGAATTTAGTATATCTGAAAAATATTACGAACTGGAAGATGATCTCTCCTTCCAGAATATCAGATCATTTGACCTGGCAGATTTAGACAATGATGCTGACCTGGATTTAGTTTATGTTACCAACACAACCCTTCCCACAACTCAAAATTTATACTGGGCAGAAAATATTACTAACAGCAGCAAAATTCAAGGAGACATATTTTACGACGCCAATCAAAATGGCATACGGGATTCTCTGGAAGTAGGACTTGACCGGATTGGTGCGGACTTAAACCATGAATCAATATACGAATTTGAGCAGGTAGATGGCCGTTATAAATTTGCTTTATCACCGGGTGACTACACGCTTACTTACGAGGAAGATTCGCTCTGGAGGTTAACAACAGAAGATGAATCTTATAATATCAACATTCCCGTCAATCCGCTAATTACTATAGAGCATCTGGATTTTGGCTTTTTCCCGGCAATTGACAAACCTGATTTACAAAGTAGTATAACTTCCGGTTTTACCCGTTGTAATACCATCGTTCCATTCTGGATAGAAGCAATTAATCAGGGGACACAAATGAACGAGGGTTCTTTAATCTTCACTATGCCTGCGTCCGTCGAATTGGATAGCTTTAATATTGAACCAGATCAGGTGATTGCGGATACTAGTTTTACTTGGAATTTTAGTCCGCTTTTCTTTGACGAAAAATTCTCGGTAAGAGCATTCCTTAAAATGCCTCCCGCCACCTCCATCGGTGACACCCTACAGTTTAACGCTACCACTAACTTTACCGATACGACCAACGACACCCTTATTGTCAACGATTACACTTATCTTTCTGAATTACGATGCGCCTATGATCCAAATGATAAACTGGTCAAACCTAACAGACCAGGAGAAGAAAACTATACGCTATTCGAAGAGAGACTGGAATATACCATACGCTTTCAAAATACCGGAAATGACACCGCATTCAATGTACAGATCACAGATACGCTGGATGTCAACTTGAACTGGGCTACCTTTCGGCCACTATCTGCGAGCCACCCTTATGTATACACCAGAAAAGAAAATGGAGCGATTATTTTTGATTTCAATAATATCATGCTACCGGATAGTAACGTAAATCTGATCGGCAGTCAGGGGTTTGTAAAATTTCAGATCAACCCAAACTCAGACTTACCCGAAAATTTGGTTATTGAAAATACGGCACATATCTATTTTGATTTCAATGATGCGATTGTTACCAATACTATTAGTAACACGATGGTTTCAGAATTACCTTCCCTGGTAAATGTAACAAACCCGTTTGCAGCATCAGCTGCGATGATCAAGGTATACCCTAATCCTTCCGGTGATGTTTTCAATTTTGATATTCCACTTTCACAACAGCTTCCACTGACGTTAAGTTTGTATGATGTGCTTGGTAATAAACTCAAGGAAATAATTGTGACAGCACGAAATATTAATTTACGAAATGAAGGTTTAATTAATGGCGTATACTTTTATCAGTTTAAAAACCTTAATCAAAAATTGATACAACGTGGAAAACTGATAAAACAAAAATAGGAAATACTCCTTTATGCAGTCACCTCCCGAAATGCCTCCCACACCCCACCCTCCGGTACGGGCGCCTGGAGTTCCACCCGTTCGTTGGTTACCGGATGATTAAAAGCCATTTTCCAGCTATGTAATTGGATAGAGCGGTCTTTATTACCACGGCGGGCACCATATTTCACATCTCCTTTGATGGGCGATCCAATGGCGGCGAGCTGCACCCGGATTTGGTGTTGTCGTCCGGTAAGTAATTCTACTTCCAACAAATGATAATTATCGCTGGAGGCAAGAAGCTGATACTTTAAACGGGCTTCTTTCGTCTTTTTACCTGGCTCATCGAGCGCAACGGTCTTATTGTTACCTTGCACGTAGAGGTGATGGATTAACTCGCCGGAAGGTTTTGCCGGGAGTTTTTTCACTACGGCCAGATAAGTTTTGGAAACAGAACGATTTTTAAATTGCTCATTCAAAGCGGCCAGGCTCTTTTTATTTTTAGCAAACAAAACAATACCGCTGGCGGGACGGTCAATTCGATGGGTCGCAAAAACAGGAATTTTGGCGTAAATTTCCGCCAAGTCCGTCAAAGATTTATCTCCCGTTTTATCGGGTTGTACCGGAATACCGCCCGGTTTATTGAATGCTAAGAGTTGTTTATTTTTATAAATAATCTGATCTGAAATCTGCATGGGATTTTTTTGGATAAGTAGGGACATTGTCAGCATTGCGGGGCGAACGGCAGTTTCCTATTGCGATCAGGAAGATTCGTCTAATTCTTCGTAATCGGTAAATTCCCCACTATCTGGTTCCTGGGGCAACTCTTCTTCCTTTGCCTCCTTCAATTGACGGGGTACGTACCAAAAACGGTATCCAAGAAAGCCGATTACTAACCAAAAAATTAATTTCATCGCGTGGGTTTTTAACAAAAATTTGACTGGTTGACATTTCTTCCATTTTCAATCTCTCGGCCTCCTAAAAGAGTAGCATCTAGCCCGCAAATGTCAATCAGTCAGAACAAAAATAAACTTTTGTCACCAATTTATCCGAACCATCCACTATTTGCGGTGTAATGAAGAGGTAAACGCCGTGATCATATACAAACATCCCTTTATTCAATTTGGGTATTTTTCTTACCTTTGCCCCTTAATTTCGGTTATGGGGACGAATAGCTATTTTCCCCATAATAATTAATATACAATCAATGAATTACAAAAAAATTAATAATATCACTGGCTGGGCGGTTTTTACGATTGCACTAGTCGTCTATTATTTTTCTGCCGAGCGGGTAGGCAGTCTTTGGGACTGTGGTGAATTTATCACCGGAGCCTATAAACTTCAGGTAGTTCACCCACCGGGTGCCCCTGTATTTCTACTAATCGGACGGATGTTTACCTTTATAGCGGAGATATTTTCCAGTAATCCGGAAGATATTTCTTTTGCGGTCAATATGCTATCGGGTATTTGTAGCGCTTTTGCCGCAACTTTTGTGTGCTGGGTAACCACTATTTTGGGTAAACTCGCCCTCGTAGGTCGAAGAAATGATCCTACGGACGGAGAAACCATCGCACTAATGGGTGCCGGTGCAGTAGCAGGTCTGACAACTGCTTTTTGTACATCCATCTGGTTTTCAGCGGTGGAAGGAGAGGTATATGCCATGTCTACTTTCTTTACGGCCCTTACTTTATGGGCAGCCATCAAATGGTATAGCTTGCCTAACGAAGCAGAAAATGACCGGTGGTTGGTTTTTTCCGTGTATGCTGCAGGGCTTTCAATGGGGGTTCACCTTTTGAGCCTGTTGACGTTTCCAGCCCTGGCATTATTTTATTATTTCAAAAAATACAAGCACCATAATTTATTAGGAATGGCTGCCGCAGCCGCGATTGGAGTTGTATTCGTAGCAGCTATTCAGACCCTGGTTATCACTGGTATTCCAAAACTATGGAGTATGCTGGATTATATGATGGTAAATGGTTTAGGAATGCCCGTTCATACCGGATTAATTCCGCTGTTATTAATTTTATTCGGAGCGATATTCGGTGGATTAAAATATGCGCATAAAAAACAAAACGGTTTGTTGCAGCAACTTTTTGTGGCCTTTGCCCTGGTCGTCATGGCCTTTTCTACCATCGGAATTGTGGTGATTCGCGCCAACGCAAATACACCGATCAATATGAACGATCCGAGCGATGCGATGCGCTTACTCCCTTATCTGAATCGTGAACAATACGGAGAAAGACCTTTATTAAAGGGGCCGCACTTTAACGCTCCTATCACCGAAGTCAAAACGGAAGACCGACTTGGGCTGGTAAATGGCCGCTACGAAAATGTAGATTTAAAAGCTTCTTACGAATACGATAGTAAAGACGAAACGCTATTCCCCAGGATGGGACATCAGGACGAAGCCAGAAAAGAATTGTATAAACGCTGGATGAATGGTAAAAAATCTGACCCGACCATGGGAGATAATCTTGCCTTTTTCTTCCGCTATCAGGTACGCTGGATGTACTGGCGGTATTTTATGTGGAATTTTTCGGGACGGCAAAATGGGGAACAAGGTTTTTACGATTGGGATAAAAAGAGTGGTAACTGGATTACGGGAATTGATTTTATTGATACCAGTATCTTGGGTTTACCCACTACAGACAAAATGCCCGACTCCATGGGTGATTCCAACGAAGGACGGAATGCGTATTATATGTTGCCATTTCTCTTTGGTTTGTTCGGAATGTTTTTTCATGCTAAAAACCGGGATAAAGATTTTCTGGCACTGCTTACCCTGTTTATAATTACGGGGCTCGGTATTATCGTTTATTCCAACCAACCTCCAAACGAACCCCGCGAACGGGACTATGTCCTCGTGGGATCCTTTTTTACTTATGCCATTTGGATCGGTATGGGCGTACTTGCCTTGTTTAGTATCTTACGAGACAGAATGTCGCAGAAGGCCGCAGCTGGTATTGCCAGTGCAGTTATTATGATTGCTCCACTACTGATGGGCTTCCAGAATTTTGACGATCATTCACGTAAACACCACACGGCGAGTCGAGATTATGCGAGTAATTTCCTTAATTCATGTGAACCCAATGCGATTATATTTACCTATGGAGACAACGATACTTATCCGCTCTGGTACGTACAGGAAGTAGAAGGTATTCGTACCGATGTCCGGGTTGTCAATCTAAGTTTGATTGCGGTAGATTGGTATATTGATCAACTACGTCGTAAAGTAAACGATTCACCAGCTATTGAAATGACCATTCCGGCGGAAGCCTACCGAGGTAAAAAGCGGCAGCAATTATTTTTCCTTTCAGCGGAAAATCCGGAAATGCCTCTCAGAAGAGCCGTTGATTTTATGGGCAAAGACAATCCACGCGCCGTTCAGGGACGGACACTGGAAAGTTTTGTACCCACCAGAAAATATTTTATTCCGGTTGACAAACAACAAGTAGTTGCCAACGGAACGGTCAAACCGGAACTAGCTAGTCAGATTGCTAATCGGGTTGATTTTACGTTCCCACGAAGTAATTATATTCAAAAGGGAGAATTGGCCTTACTGGATATTATTGCAGCAAATGCTTTTAAACGTCCGGTTTATTTTGCGGTTACCTGTCGACCTTCTTCGTTACTTGGATTGGATAATTATCTGCAACTAGAAGGATTATCGTTACGTCTGGTACCGATTAAATCAGAAGGAGATCCACGTTACGGAATGGTTGGAAAAGGACGAGTAGCAACCACTAATTTTTATAAGCATTTTACCGAAGATTTCCGGTTTGGGAATTTTGACAATATGGACTTATTCGTAGATCGTAGCTACGGCCCGAGTGTGCAGACCATGCAGGTAGGGGTGATGCGCGCTAGTGAGGCGATGATCAACGAAGGTAAAAAACAAGAGGCGGTACAGCTGGTAGATACTTACTTTAAAAAGTTCCCACATATGAACTTTACCTTTGACCGTTACTCTATGTTTTTATTACAAAATATGATTCAGGCGGGAGGTTACCAACAGGCAAAGCCTTACCTTGAAACATTGGCAAATGAAACGGCCGAGCGACTCAACTACTATATGTACAGTATGGATCCGGAAACCCTCAGAAAAGGTTTCAGTGATGATTTTGGAACTTACCGTGGAATTATGGAAGAACTAAAACGAATTGTGGCCAGTCAGAAAGACCAGGCTTTGATCGACAAATTCAATACCATGTTCAGCAAATTTGCTGGTAATCAAGTCCCCAACTAATGAAAGAAAAATCAATTGCTATTGGTGGAGACCACGCTGGGTTTGCTTATAAAGCCCGTATTATTGAAATGCTGGAAGCACAAGGATATACCGTCAAAGATTTCGGAACTAATTCGGCTGATTCGGTAGATTATCCGGATTATGCGCATCCGCTGGCTCAATGGATCGAAGCAGGAAAAGCCTCTTTGGGCATTACGCTTTGTGGTAGCGGTAACGGAATTGCCATTACCGCCAATAAACATGCAGGTATCCGGGCAGCCCTTTGCTGGACGGAAGAACTGGCCGCACTGGCCCGCAGACATAATAACGCCAACGTAATTTCTATCCCTGCTCGTTTCGTGACACGCCAACTGGCCTTGAGAATGGTAAAAACTTTCTTAACGACCGATTTTGAAGGAGGCAGACATGCTCGAAGGGTTGGAAAAATTCCCGTTTAAGATTTGACTGACCAACTCCTGTTTTCTGCTTCATATTAAGATACACGTACCCTATTTTTATCAACAAAATATTTCCTCGACACCATCGTCGGGGAAATATTTTTGTTTATTCTTATATTTGAATTCATTTAATCAGGTACGCTCTACTAATTTCTAAAATTAAAGATAATGATTCGCTTACTACTTCCTTTTTTATTGATGTTGTCCAGTTTGGCTTTCTTAGCGGCACAAGACCAGGTGATCACCATGAAGCCTAAAAGACTCAATGCAGTCGAAACTTTAGCCGCTACAATTACAAAGGAAGATATGCGTCGCCACCTGACGATTATCGCTTCGGACGAGTTTGAAGGGCGTGAAACGGGTACGCCCGGTAACGATCTGGCCGCCCAGTATCTAGCCAATCAGTTTATTGGCATGGGACTACCAAAAATTGGCGATGATAATTCATACTTTCAGAACGTCACATTTACGTGGAACTCCTGGCGAGATTTAAAAATGAATATCAATGGTCAGTC
The DNA here is from genome assembly GCA_938015415.1 of uncultured Saprospiraceae bacterium. Lineage (GTDB taxonomy): Bacteria > Bacteroidota > Bacteroidia > Chitinophagales > Saprospiraceae > JALZUU01. Next base: position 1,521 of record CALLPK010000118.1, on the reverse strand, counting down.
CTACCGTCACAAAAAAGATTTTATCAGTTTTCCTACCCGAAATAGCGATCTACCCAATCTAACTACTGATGAAATTTTATTTTTAGGATACGGAATTGACGACGAACGGTACAGCGATTATGAAGGCGTGGACGTTACTGGAAAAGTCCTGTTGATTTATAATAATGAGCCGCTGAAAAAAAATGGTAAATCCCGGATTACCGGCACCAAAGATTTATCCGAATGGTCTACTGACTGGTCTAAAAAATTACGTACCGCTCACCAAAAAGGCGCCAAAGCAGTTTTGATAATTGACCATGAGATTAAAAAAATGCTGACCGAATCACTCAAATTTCTGATTGGCTCGCAGATTACCTTAGGTCAAATGGATGATCCAAAAACCAACTTTGCGAACAGTGCCTTTATCTCTACCGATATGGCAAGAGAGATCATGGGCGATCGCTATAAAAAAGTAATCAAAGCGCGTAAAAAAATTCAAAAAAGAGGGAAAGCAAAAAATGTTTCTTTACCCGTAAAGTTGGTATTAAACCAGGGAAAAGATGAACGTAAATTAATTGGCCGCAACGTTTTAGGTTATATCGAAGGGAGTGACCCGGACCTAAAAAAAGAAATTGTCGTCATTTCGGCGCATTACGATCACCTGGGAAAACAAGGTCCGGTCATCTACAACGGAGCGGATGATAATGGTTCTGGTACCACTACGGTACTCGAAATTGCGGAGGCTCTATCTATCGCAAAGAGAAACGGACAGGGTCCTAAACGGAGTGTGCTGGTTTTACTAATGACAGGAGAAGAGAAAGGACTATTGGGTTCTAAATATTACGTTGAACGTCCCGTATTGCCTTTGGCCAACACCATTGCGGATGTAAATGTGGACATGGTAGGTCGGGTGGATGACCGCTATAAGGACGCGCCCAATTATATTTATGTGATCGGTTCGGATCGCCTCAGTTCTGAACTCCACGATATCAACGAACGCATGAACGAAAAATATACAAACTTAAAGCTAGACTATACTTACAACGCAGAGGATGATCCGAATCGCTATTATTACCGTTCAGATCATTATAATTTTGCCGAAAAAGGGATTCCTGCTATTTTTTATTTTAATGGTACCCACAATGATTATCACCGACCAAGTGATACGGTAGAGAAAATTAATTTTGATAAAATGGAGACAATCGGAAGATTGGTCTTTTATACCGTTTGGGAATTGGCGAATCGTACAGAGCGGATAAAGGTGGATCGTGGATTGGTGGATTAGTGGATTAGTGGATTTTTTGATGTGCGGATTGGTGGATTAGTGCTCTTCTATCGTGAATTGGTGGATTGGTTAATTAGTTGATTAGTGCTCTTCTATCGTGGATGATTAGCTAATGCTGTTTATACTGATCTTTCAGAAACGCAAAAAACCCGTTTCGGCTTGTAGCCGAAACGGGTTTTTAAAAAAATTAAGGTGAGTTAGGACCAATTTTACCCCCCAATAAAGTGGTCCCACTCACCCATTAGCACCATTGCTGG